>JAVVEF010000076.1:0-14061 GCA_032251275.1 Lutibacter sp. | reverse complement strand
TCCATAGGACAAATATACAAATTATTTATGAATATATCACCGCTTGGTTAATAGTAGCTAATTTGATAATATTATACTAATTAATCCATTGGTTTTACAGTTGGCCAACCATCTATCCATGTAATTTCTTTTACAATTAACTTTGGCAATGCTTTATCATTGGCATCATATCCATGCATGAACGTATAGTCTTTACCATCAAAGGTAAACACACTATTATGACCAACACCATACCAATTTTTATTACCTTCAATCACTAATGACCCACCACCTTTATTAAGTTCTTTTCCTTCTTTATCAACATAAGGTCCAGTCACAGATTTTGATCGACCAACCACTAATTTATAGGTGCTTTTTTCACCACGACAACAGTAATCCCAAGATAAAAATTGATAATAGAAGTCTCCTTTTTTGAAGATAAAAGGGCCTTCTAAAGCAGCGTTTCCAGCTTCTGAATCGTCTAAATCACTATATCTGTCTCGTTTTGCTATTGAGATCCATTCTTCCGGTTTCGCAACCTCCTTTAAATTAGCATTCAATTTTACCATTTTTAATCCGCTCCAAAACGAACCAAATGCCAACCATGGCGTACCATTTTCATCGAAAATTAAATTTGGGTCGATGGCATTCCATAAATCTCTATTTGGCACAGATTGAATGACAATACCTTGATCTTCCCATTTATAATTTTGATCTGCTGAATTTAAAGTTGTATTTATTACCAAGCCAATTGCAGATGTATTTTTTCCAAAAGCCGATATTGAATAATACAAATAGTAAGTCCCATTATGCAACATGATATCTGGCGCCCAAATGTGTCCATTAAAATCTGGCGCTACATCTTTAGCCCATTCTGGTGACGTTGCAAAAACAGGAGCTGCCTGAGTCCACGTTTTTAAGTCTTTTGATGTAAAACTTGTAATACCAGGACCGGTACAAAATAAATAATAAGTGTCTCCTTGTTTTGCTACCACAGGATCGTGTGTAATCGGTTTTACCTGAGCACAAGAAATTGTAGCGCTTAAAACTGCTACTAATATGGCTAAACTGCCTATTAGTTGTTGAATGTTTTTATTGCTTTTCATAATTTAATTATTGTATTCCTTCTGAAGTCATTAATACTCTTTTCATTGTACCGTCTTTATTGTAATAAAGTTGATCTATGCAAACCGATCTTCTAAAACTGCCACCATTAGGCTGAATGCCGCCTGTGTGGTAAATAAAATAAGGAACTCCTTTAAATTCAATAATGGCCTGGTGATTTGTGTTGGAATTACCCGCCAATTCGTTCAAAATTCCTTTAAATTCCCAAGGTCCGTTGATAGACTTGCTCATTGCATAAGCCGTTTTTTCAGGGAATTGATACGCATACGATAAATAATACCAATCTCCTTTTTTATGAATCCAAGGCGCTTCCGTAAAATTTGGCAATTCAACGGTCATTATTGGCCCATCCAATTCAATCATATTTTCCTTTAGTTTTGCATAATAACAAACCGTATTTCCCCAGAATAAATAAGCTTGTCCGTCATCATCAATAATTACCGAAGGGTCAATATCATCCCAAGAAATATCGGTTTTTTTGGTCATATCATTTGTGACAATCGCTTTTCCCAAGGCATCTTTAAACGGTCCGGTTGGACTGTCGGAAACTGCAACACCAATTGCTTTTCCGTCGATAGTTGCGTGAGAAACGGTTACATACCAATAAAATTTATTGTTGCGTTCAATCACCTGCGCCGCCCAAGCGTCATTGCTTGCCCAGGCAAAGTCGGCAACTTTCAACGGAACGGGATGTTCTTCCCAAGTCACCATATCAGATGAAGAATACACCAACCATTCATTCATTTTATAAAAATTAAAATCGTCAGGTGCTTCATCATGCCCTGCATACAAATACACTTTATCCTTGAATACAATTGCGGCAGGATCGGCGGTAAACTTGTTTTTTATAATGGGATTGTTAAATTTTACTTCCTTTTGAATATTTTCAGATTTTGCAACTGTTGAAACATCTTCTGTTTTCTTTGGATTACAGGATGTTATAAAGGCAATTAATAACAGGATTAAAAAAGTATTTTTCATTTTGGTATCTTATTAAGGTATCATTCAACTTTACAACTCCTAAAGAGTTTTTTATTTAAAACGCCTTTGTAAAACTGAAAGGGCTACTAATTAATATAATTTCTTGGCCCAAATAGGTTGGCCACTAGGTGTGAAACCTGAATATGTTAAGGTTACTTTTCTTGGCGATGCTTCCCAATCCCAGGCATCGGCCACATTGCATTTATTTCCGTTTATGGTAAGTATTCCTTTTGAATTGTCATAATTCCAAGTTCCTGTAACGCCTCCCGATACTTTTCCGTCAGAAGACAGGGTCACATTGACCGATTTTTGAATATTTTGGTATTGGTAATTCATGGTGATTTGCTCCCAAGTTCCAACAAATGACGCCACAGTTATGGTGGTTTTAGGCACAGCCGCATAGCGCTCGGGCGCAATTACCGGCCAGCCGTCTTCCGTCCATTGAATGCTGCGAACATGACCCATCATAATTGCATTTGACGCATTAATTCCAGGAACATCTTTTGGAAGTCGTGCCTGTGAAGCATAAAACCACTCTTTTGAATCCGGATTTTGAAATACCGAACAATGCGCAAAACCAACCCAGCCTGTATGGTTTTTAAAGCCATAAGGATGCGTTAACATTGGCCAGGTTTCGGCACCAAAAGTCACGTTTCCTCCATCAATGCCAACATAAGGCCCTAAAATATCTCTAGAACGCGCAACACGGGTATTGTAAGCAACGGACAATTCATCATAAGCCAAAAACAAATAATAAAATCCAGTTTCTTCATTGTAAATAATTTCGGGACCTTCCAATGCCTGCCAACGGTTGGTGTTTACAATTCCACGACCAGCAATGCGCACGCCGTAATCGGAAATGTTATCAAGTTTGTATGGTTTACCTGTTGCCGGATCCAATTTTAACGCGGCAATGCCACTGTGCCAAGATCCATAAATTAAATATTCCTCACCTTCAGGAGTCGCAATAAAACTTGGATCAATGGCATTAAATTTAAAATAGGCGCTCCAATCGTTTCCGCCATTTCTAATATAACTTTTTACGCCATCCGGTTCAGAGCAAACCACCATTCCTTTATCTGTCCACACATTGGTTCCCAAATCATCAGATTCAGCCAGTCCAATAAATGCACGTTCTGTCCAAGAAGTATTGGTGTCTGTTCCAACAATAGGATTGGTAACCACAATGCTGTAATACATTCTGTATTTATTGCCCACTTTTTTAATATGGGGTGCCCAAAAACCATAAGATGGATTTTCTATTGGCGGTAAAGCCGGAATCATTCGAGCCCTTTTATTGTTTAAGGAATCTTTTACCCATTCAGGTGCTTTGGTCATTGCTGACCCCATATATTCCCAGGTTACAAGATCTTTAGAACGCCTGTAAGGAAAATGCCCATATCCCTCGTGAACATTTCCGTAAGAGGCATCTGTTTGATACATATAATAATATTCTCCACTTTTTTCAACTGTTGGGTCATGGACATTTGCCAAATTCCATTTGGAACGATCTTGCCAAGAAGAAATAGGAATATAATTGTCGGCATAAGTTGGTCCGGGAAAAGTATTTGGCACAACCACAACTGGCGGATCCGGATCTGGGTCTGGATTCGGTTGCAGACTGTCATCACCAGAACAACTATTTATTGAAAATACCAATAAAAAAATGATAACAATTGATAAAAAATTAAAAATTTGATTCGACTTTTTCATTAGTATCTTATGTGTTTTATTTTCCTTCCAATACGATTACAGAAAAAGGAGGAATTGTTATTTCAACGGTATTCTTTTTAACTTTGAAGTTTTTAAAAACAGCCGGAACAATATTGTTTGGATTGTTAAATGTATTGTGGTCTTCTACTTTTGCTGATGTTAAAATGGACCCCGTAAATTTTCCAATGCCAAGTTCCTTTAGATCGATTTCAACTTTATTTTCTTTTTTTGAATCGATGTTTACCAAAGAAATATGAACCAATCCGTTTTTGTCTTTTGATGCTGAAACTGACAATGCAGGAAGTGATTCGCCGCCATAAGTATAAGTTGGACCTTCAAATGAAATTGGCAATAACTGGGCATCTTGATGCACATTGTACATTTTCATCACATGGTAAGTAGGCGTCAACAACATTTTATCCCCTTCTGTTAAAATTACTGCCTGCAACACATTTACTGTTTGAGCAAGGTTCGCCATTTTTACTCTTTTGCTGTGATTGTTGAAAATATTTAAGGTTGTGCCTGCAATCATCGCATCTCTCATGGTATTTTGCTGGTATAAAAATCCGGGATTGGTTCCTTCTTCAACATCATACCATCCGCCCCATTCATCAACAATCAGTGCCACTTTATTTTCAGGATCATATTTATCCATAATGTCAGAATGCTTGTTCACCAATTCTTCCATTCTTAACGCTGTTTTCATCGTAGCAAAATATTGTTCTTCATTAAATTTGGTTGATGAACCTTTTTTCTCCCATTTCACAAATGAATAGGAATGCAATGCAACGCCCTCAATTAAATTTTTAGGAATGTCGCGCATCAAAACTTCTGTCCAATGATAATCGGCCACATTTGCTCCGGAAGCAATTCTAAAAAGTTTGTCGCTGTTGGTCCAATCTGTCATGAAAGTTGCGTATTGTCTGTAGATATTTGCATAATGTTCTGGCGTCATATTGCCTCCGCATCCCCACATTTCATTGCCAACACCCCAATAAGTTACATTCCAAGGTTTTGATCTTCCGTTTTCCACTCTTAAATCTGCCATCGGACTTCCGCCTTTGTGTCCAACATATTCAACATATTCTGTGAATTCTTTTACAGTGCTGCTTCCAACATTTGCCGCCAAATATGGTTCGGTGCCCAATACTTCACATAAATCTAAAAAATCATGCGTGCCAAAGCTATTGTCTTCAACAACGCCGCCCCACCATCTGTTTACCATGGAAGGTCTTTCTTCTTTTGGTCCAATGCCATCTTTCCAGTGATAGGTGTCAGCAAAACAACCTCCAGGCCATCTTAAATTTGGAATCTTCAATTCCTTTAAAGCATCAATAATGTCATTGCGAACGCCGTTAATGTTCGGAATAACGCTATTTTCTCCAACATAAAAACCGTCATAAATACATCTTCCTAAATGTTCTGCAAAATGACCATAAATATGTTTGCTTATCATAGGCGCTGAATTGTCATTTTTAAGCGTAAGCACTGTAGCATTATTTTGTGAATAACCACTTTGAATTCCCAAAGTGAAAACAAATAATACTATGGAAATTGATTGTTTTAATTTTATCATACCTCTTAAAATTTAAAATTATGTGGCAAACTTTGTGCCTGCCACATAATTATTAAAAAAACTCAAATTAATTAACAAATTTTATTAATATCCTGTATTTTGTACGGTACCAGGGTTATTATCCATTTCCACCTGCGGAATTGGGAAGAATTCTCTACCAGCTTTATAAGTGTCGTATTCAGAATCTCTTGATTTTAACCAAGTCAATTTTGCGGAATCATTTAACCAACCCCATCTGCGAATGTCATCAAAACGGTGACCTTCCAATGCAAATTCCAACAATCTTTCGTGCGCTATTTGAGTACGCATTTGCTCCGTAGTCATTCCTGGTTTTACAGTTGCCAAATTTGGCAAGTTTACACGGTTTCTTACCTCTTGAATATATTGGTAAGCCAATGTGGTTGCTCCTGTTTCATTTAGACTTTCAGCGTACATCAAAAATACATCCGCATAACGCATAATACGTTCGTTAATTCCAGATCTCCAATCAAATTCATTAGGTTGTCCACCATCTGAATTTTGGTATTTTCTACAAAATAAATCATTTAAATCCCCTAAATTACCTCCATAAAATGTAGCAAAATCTTGACCATACAACAACATACCACCCGGTTTGTTATAAAACATAGTTGCATCTAAACGAGGATCTACCTCATTGGAAACTGTTTTTTCAATTTGGAAATCGTTGAATAATGATCTTGTAGGTTGAACATCTGTCCAACCAAAACCTCTTGGTCCGTAGGTAATTGCTCGTGCTGATGTTTTTCCCCATCCTGAAGCCGGAGCACCGCCCCAACCTAAATCCACGCCACCAGCATCTCTGCTAAATTGAACTTCAAAAACAGATTCAGAATTATTTTCATTTACATCTGTAAAATTATCGCGATAATTGGAAACCAATGAATACACCCCTAAATCTATTACTTTTTTGAAATTGTCTCTGGCATTTGGAAAATCTTTGGTAAATAAATAGGCTTTTCCTAAATAAGCCAAAGCGGCACCTTTTGTAGCCCTGCCCAATTGACCGGCATCTAAACCGGATACACTAGTATAATTTACAGGAAGTAAATCTGATGCTGTTTTAAA
This sequence comes from Lutibacter sp., assembly GCA_032251275.1. Taxonomy (GTDB): domain Bacteria; phylum Bacteroidota; class Bacteroidia; order Flavobacteriales; family Flavobacteriaceae; genus Lutibacter. The sequence goes on along the minus strand of JAVVEF010000076.1, from coordinate 7,601 downwards.
ATCGGAAATAACCTGTGCCCAACCTTCTTCATTTGATTTTTGCGGATGGTAAATTTCATTGTTGCTTAAAGGCAATGGAACACTGCTGAACAAATTTACCGCATGAAATAAATACAATCCTCTTAAAAAATAAGCTTGACCGAGAATTCGATTTTTCAACGCATCATCCATTTCTATGTTTGGCACATTGTCCAAAACCTGATTTGCACGGTTAATACCTTGGTAATAGGTTTCATAAGCCCATCCGTAAATGGCTGGATCTGATGCGCTTGAATTAAACCGACCAACATTAAACATAGAGCCCCACGGACTTTGACTTCTTGCATCATCGCCTTTAAGGTCTAATAATAATGGGGTGCTTCTCATATAAGTTCCGTCGGTTAATAAGCTTCCGTAAGCTGCATTAACGCCTTTAAGCGCATCTTCATCCGTTTTCCAAAACGAATCTTCGGTTTCTACGTTAGGATCAACCTGCGTTAAATCTGCCTCTTTCACACAACTTGAAGTTACAAGTCCAATTGAAAGAAAAACAAATAGATAATATAATTTAGTGTATTTCATTTTTTTATATTTTTAAATTTATTTATCGTATGATTAAAAATCAACCTCTACTCCGAACATAAATCCTCTTGGATTTGGGAAAGATCCGTAATCAAATCCTCTGGCAAATAACCCGCCATTGTTAAAATCTGGGTCATATCCTTTGTATTTGCTGATTGTTAACACATTTTGTCCAGATGCATAAACTCTTGCTCTTTGAACAATGTTATTGTCTTTCAAAGGAACGTTAAAACCAAGTTCAATGTTTTGAAGTTTTATAAAATCTCCATTTTCAACAAAACGACTTGACAATCTGTTATTTCCATTAGGGTCACCAATTACCGGTCTAGGAATATTTGTGTCGGTATTTTGAGGTGTCCAATAATCTAACATATCTGTATGGTGATTTACATAATCTCCTAACATTAAGTTTTGGTAAGTTCCGTTAAGCACTTTATTGCCTCCGCTGCCTTGCCAGAAGAATGAGAAATCCCAGTTTTTGTATGAACTGCTAAAGTTTAACCCGAAGCTGTATTTAGGGATTGCAACACCTTGGAAACTTCTGTCATCATCTGTTATAAGTCCGTCATCATTTAAATCTCTGTATTTAATATCGCCAGGTGCTGCTGAAGATTGGAATGCGTGCGCATCAATTTCGGCTTGATTTTGGAAAATACCTTCCACTTCAAAAACATAAATTTCGCCAATTGATCTTCCCACTTCAGTTTTAGAACCGGCACCATAAATTGGATTTCCGTCTAAGCCTATTTGCAACACTTCATTTTTAAGTGTCCCTAAATTGGCAGAAACGTTGTATTTAAAGTCTTTGAATTCATTGTTATAAGAAACTGTAAACTCAAGACCGTTATTTTTTACAGATGCCGCATTGGTTGTAATACTAGCAGGGAAAGAACCTGTTGAAAAAGGAAGCGGCACATCAGCTAAAAGATTTGTGGATTTTTTTTGAAAATACTCTGTGGTAAACTCTAACTTGTTGTCAAAAAATCCAAATTCTACTGCGGCATTTATGGTTTCTGTATCTTCCCATTTAATATTAGGGTCTTTTAAAGTAACTGCCGTTGTTCCCGGTGCCAATGTGTTTCCAAATACATAGCTTGCAAAACCGTTAACAGTTCCTGTATAGCCATAATTCGCAATCGTATTGTTCCCCAATTGACCGTAACCACCCCGTATTTTTAAGGTAGTCATATACTCCGGAAGTGTTATAAAACTTTCATTATTAACTTTCCACGCCCCAGATATAGAAAAATAATCACCTGTATTATTTTCAGAAGGGAATAAAGAAGATCTGTCACGTCTGAAGTTTGCCGTTAACAAATAACGATCATCATAAGCATAGTTTAACCTGCTGATATAAGAAAGTGAGGTAATGGTACTTTCATATTCTCTTGCTGAAATATCATCGGCATATTCTATATGTCTAATTTCTCCCGGTTCAAAACCTACACCTCTTGAAATATGGTTTTTATGGTCAAATCTTTCTTGAACCCAACCTAACAATACATCAAATTTATGTTTATCAACATCAAAAGAATAGTTAAGTAAATTGTCAACAATAGTTCTTGTTTCATTGCCGCTGGTAAGGTCAAGCGCTGACTCTTCGTTGGTGGTAAGGTAATACCAGCCTAAATCACTTGGTGGATTAAAAAATTTTGTTTGCCAATCCAATTGGTCGGCACTCGCTCTAATGGTATATTTCAACCCTTTAATAATTTCAAGTTCTCCCCAAACATTTCCAATAAATCTATTTCGATCATTGCTATTATCAATTAAATTATTGAACCCAATCACGTTTAAGGTAATGGCACGTTGCGTTAAGTTGTCTGCACCGCCGTAGCCACCTAATCTATTTTCATCATAAACCGGCATGGTAGGAATTGCCTGAAGCAAAGGAATAATTGAAGAAGTACCTGGAAGATATTCACTGAAATTTTCTTTGTCAGATTTTGTGTACCCTATTTTTGCGCCATATTTAAACTTGCCTTTGGTACCATTTAAATTTAAAGTTGTAGATAAACGCTCATATTTTTGAGGCGATTTAACATAACTTGTATTGTCGAAGTAATCAATATTCATGCTGTAGTTCAAATTTTCTGCACCACCAGAAAATGTAAGTGCATGATTTTGAACAACACCAGTTTGATACGCAGCATCTTGCCAATCTGTGTTTACATCATCAATAAAAAGCGGACTCGAAGGGTCATTTCCAGGAACAACAGACAATCCTGCATTTATTTCAGCTGCACTTGTAATGTTTTGATAGCCAACCCTGTCTGTTAAAGAAAGTTTTTTTGGCACATTTTGGAAACCTACCACAGTTTTATATCTTAGGTCAATTCTTCCAGCTTTTCCTTTTTTGGTGGTAATAATAATTACCCCATTTGCACCTCTTACCCCATAAATTGCGGCAGATGATGCATCTTTTAATACTTGCATAGATTCAATTTCTCCTGGCGCAAAATCATAAGGAGAATCAACGATCATTCCGTCAATCACAAACAGCGGATTGTTGTTGTTGAATGAAGTAATCCCTCTAATTTTAATATTTACGAAGCCTCCAGGTTCACCAGATGATTGCACCGTAACTCCGGCAACACGGCCTTGCAGCATTTTACCAACATCATAGGAAACTGTTTTTTTGGCCGCCTCAACATCGACAATACTCACTGCACCGGTTAAGTCCGATTTTCTTTGTGTTCCGTATCCAACCACTATCACTTCATCCAAGGAAGTTGTATCTTCATTCAATGAAACGTTAATTTGTGTTTGGTTTCCTACAGTAATTTCCTTATTTTGAAAACCAACATAGGTAAAAACTAGCACATTGTTCGATGAAGCATTTATAGAAAATTGCCCATCAAATCCGGTTACAACACCCGTAGCTGTTCCTTTAATAAGAACATTTACTCCAGGCAATGGAGTCCCTTCTTTTACTGACGTAACAATTCCTGAGATAACCTTGGCTTGCTGTGCAGAAAGGTTATAAGAAGAAATTAGCATAACTACTATTGCTAAAAGCCATACTTTTTTTGGCAAAAACAATTTGTAATTAAAAAATAATTGTTTGGTTGTCATCATACTGATTTTATTTAAATTAATTAATAAGTGTATATTATACATTTGTAAAATAATTAAATTAAATCCATATATCCTAATTTTTTTATTAAAAAATGTGATTTTAACACTTATTCAAAAAACATTGCTCTGAAAATTATGTAAATTTTAGGGAAGTTCCTATCTTCGCTTAAAAATAACTATATGTTAAACAGTTACGAAACTGAAGATAAGGTTTTACTCGCGGTGGATTGTATCATTTTCGGATTTGATAAAGAAGATTTAAAGATATTATTGATTAAAAGAGATTTTGAACCTGAAAAGGGCAAGTTATCTTTAATTGGCGGATTTTTAAAAAAAAGTGAAAACTTGGATGATGCTGCAACCAGAATATTGAATCACCTTACGGGTTTTCAAGATATTTATATGGAACAGCTGTATGCATTTAGCGAAGTTGACCGTGATCCTGTTGAAAGAACCATTTCGGTGGCTTATTACGCCTTAATTAATGTTGAAAACCATTCGGAGGAATTAAATCAGAATTATGATGCTAAATGGTTCAGTGTTGACAATGCTCCTAAATTAATTTTTGACCACGACCGTATGGTCAGACGCGCGATTAGCAGATTGCGCTACAGAACTGCAACAAAACCAATTGGATTTGAATTATTGCCCGAAAAATTCACCATGCGCCAACTCCAAAAATTGTATGAGGCCATTTTAAGCAAAAAGCTCGACAAAAGAAATTTTATCAGCAAAATAAATTCTTTGGATGTATTGGTAAAGCTGGAAGAGAAAGATATGCTGTCTTCCAGAAAAGGATCATATTTGTATAAGTTTGACCAGGAAAAATATGAAGAAAAATCATCCCAGAATTTTTCTTTAAATCTATAATCGTTTGCACTATAAAAAATCCCCTTTAATTTGATTTTAAAGGGGATTTTTTATGCAATGAATTTTTATTTATTTCCTTTATTGTAATCGGCTAAAAATGTTGCCAAACCACTATCCGTTAACGGATGTTTCAGCAAACCTTCAATAGCACTTAATGGTGCCGTAATCACATCTGCACCAATTTGTGCGCAATTCATAATATGCATAACGTGGCGTACCGATGCAGCTAAAATTTGTGTTTCATAACCATAATTGTCAAAAATCAACCTGATTTCTTCAATCAATTTAAGTCCATCCGTAGAAATATCATCCAATCTTCCAATAAAAGGAGAAACATATGTGGCGCCTGCTTTAGCCGCCAACAATGCCTGTCCGGCAGAAAAAACCAACGTGCAATTGGTTCTGATTCCTTTGTCAGAAAAATATTTTATGGCTTTTATGCCATCTTTAATCATCGGAATTTTTACGACAATTTGAGGATGTAAAGCTGCCAGTTTTTCGCCTTCGGAAACCATACCTTCAAAATTTGTTGAAATCACCTCGGCACTAACATCGCCATCAACCAAGTCACAAATTTTTAGATAATGATTGATAATATTGCTTTCGCCTGTAATTCCTTCTTTTGCCATCAATGACGGATTTGTGGTTACGCCATCTAAAACGCCCAAACTGTAGGCTTCTTTAATTTCTGATAAATTTGCGGTATCGATAAAAAATTTCATGTGTTGGTGTTTTTTTAAATATTGATTAATATGCTTTATAATAGTTGAGAATTTCTGTGGCAACCTGCTGCGGCGTAAATCCAAATTTTTCATCTAACACCGTTGCAGGCGCCGAATATCCAAAATGATCCAGACCCACAATTTTTCCGCTGTCTTCAATCAAACCTTCCAGATTTATTGGCAGCCCGGCTGTAAGTCCAAAAACAGGTTTCCCTTTTGGAACAATACTTTCCTGATAGCTTTTTGGTTGCTGCTTGAACAAGCCTTCCGATATTATTGAAGCCACGTTGATGCTGATGCTTTCACTGCTTTCGATCAAAGTCGCAGCCTCCAAAAGTGTTGAAACTTCTGAACCGTTAGCAATTAAAGTGATATCGGGATTCTTGGTTTCTTTAACCAAATACCCTCCTTTTTTCGCCAGCATTGCCGCTGAATATCTTGCGCTGCCTATTGCAGAAATGTCTTTAATTCCTTGTCTGGACAATATCAAACCTGTAGGGGATTTGGTGTTTTCCATAGCCATACTCCAGGCAACAGCTGTCTCTGCCGAATCGGCAGGACGCAAAGCCAAAAAACTTTGATTTCCTGAATGATTTTTCACTTTTTCCAACAAGCGAATCTGCGCTTCCTGTTCAACAGGCTGGTGCGTTGGTCCGTCTTCGCCAACGCGAAATGCATCATGAGTCCATACATATTTTACAGGAAGCTCCTGAATTGCTCCCAACCGAATGGCGGGTTTCATATAGTCTGAAAAGACAAAAAATGTTGCCACTACTGGAATTACACCACCGTGAAGCGCAATTCCATTGGCAATTGCTGTCATCGTAAGTTCCGCAACACCTGCTTGTAAAAAGGCACCGCTGAAATCATTTTTTTTCAAAACAGAAGATTTTTTAAGAAATCCGTCTGTTTTATCACTGTTAGACAAATCTGCGGAAGAAACAATCATATTTTCCACTTGCGTTGCCAAATATGCAAGTACATTGGCAGATGCTTCTCTTGAAGCAATATTGGGTTTGTGTTTAATACTTCCAAAATCTAATTTTGGTAATTTTCCTGATAAAAATAGCTGCATTTTTTCATTCAACACGGGATTTTCCTTTTTCCAGGCAGCTATCTTTTCCTTCTTTTTCGCTGATTCTGCTGTTTTTCTAATTAAAACTTTGTCGTAATACGCTTTAACCTCATCATAAATATCAAAAGGTTTTTCAGGATTCGCACTTAAATTCAGCAATGTTTTTTCATAATCTGCTCCTGTGTCTCCTATTGGTTTTCCGTGCAATTCACAATGTCCTTCATACATATCACCGTTCGCAGTGACACATCCTTTTCCCATAATTGTTTTTCCAATAATTAAAGTTGGTTTATCCAATTCCTGGTAGGCCTCTTCCAAGGCTGTTCTAATTTGAGTGTGGTTATGGGCATCAATCGTGGTTACTTTCCAACCCCAAGCTTCATATTTTTTTGCAGTGTCTTCAGAAGTTACCTCATCGGTCATGGAAGAAAGCTGCACATCATTGGAGTCGTAAAACAAAATAAAATTGTTCAGTCCTAAATGTCCTGCTATCCTCCCGGCGCCTTGTGATATTTCTTCCTGTACGCCACCATCGGAAATAAATCCAACTATTTTGTGGTTAAACATATCCTTAAATCTTGCATCCAAAAATTTCGCTGCAATTGCAGCCCCTACCCCCATTGTATGTCCCTGACCCAAAGGGCCGGAAGTATTTTCGATTCCTCTTTGCACGTCAACTTCAGGGTGGCCAGGCGTCACAGAACCCCATTGCCTGAACTGTTGAACATCTTCTTTTTTATAATTTCCCAACAGGTAATATTGTGCATACATTAAGGAAGATAAATGCCCTGCATCCATAAAGAAACGATCTCTAAAAGCCCAATCCATTTCAGTTGGATCAAAATTTAAAAATTCTGAATATAAAATATGCATAAAGTCTGCGCCACCCATTGGACCGCCTGGGTGGCCCGAATTTGCTTTTTCTACCATCGAAATGGCAATCGCTCTTATATTATCTGCCGCTAACTGATCAATTGTTTTCTTCATATTGTGATTCATTTTAAAATTTTATGAAATAGGAATGCTTTTAAAAGCATTTAATATTTTTAAACAATTCAAAAAATAGCCAATAGATAAGCGATAATTTGAAAAACTGATAATTTGTTAACACCTTAATTTACTTGTAAATAGAAAGATTAACCTCTGCTTAATTTATAAGTGTTTATTTTACACTTGCAAATATATATAAATATATTTTAAAACAATAAAAGATTTGAAAAAAACTAAAAATTAAAGAAACTCTTATAATAGGCTGTTAATTTTATGGAGTGAAAATTGGAACTTTTTAACCTTAC
>JAVVEF010000075.1:0-14378 GCA_032251275.1 Lutibacter sp. | reverse complement strand
ATAGACAAATTTCAACTTTTTTTGATTTTGGGTGTTAATTTGCGGAAGTCAGGATTGGCTTTTGTGAATCAGCAGCCTTTTTTAACTTCCAACATCATTGGTGCAACTACGATGCAGCAATTAACAGAGAATATTTCAAGTATTGAGGTGGAACTTTCCGAAGAAATCTTGAAAAAAATAGATGAAATTCACGAACTGCAGCCAAATCCGGCGCCATAAAAATACTTCAAACAGCAACGCTTTAATAGCTAAAAATATATAAAAGACAAAATTATCCCATTAACTGATTTTAATCATCTTTTATCCTTAATTTATATTGTTTTTTTGTAATAAATCTTGCTAAGATATTACTCAATTTAATCAATATGAAATTTAAGCATTTATCTCTTTCTGAGGAGCGAATCATAAATTCAATAGTTTTATGGTTTATTGCTGCGTCTATTCAAAACAAGAAACTTTAATTAATGATTATGAGCATATTCCGAAAAATAATTCCACCACCTGAATGGCGATTGCCCGTATTAATTTTGATGGGCGCGATGACCGGACTTACATTGTATGCATTAATTGAATCTAAGGCGGTATCCTATTTATCCGATGATCCAAAAACGTGCGCCAATTGCCATGTTATGACACCACAATATGTCACTTGGCAAAATAGTTCGCATAGAGAATGGGCTTCATGCAACGATTGTCATGTGCCGCAAGACAACGTTTTTAAAAAATACCTGTTTAAAGCCAAAGACGGTTTGTACCATGCATCGGTTTTCACAACACGTGACGAACCCGAAGTGATTAGAATGAAAGAGGCTGGAGTTGAAGTTGTTCAAAGCAATTGCATAAGATGCCATCAAGATCAAGTAACCGACGCAAGATTAAGCGGATTTGTTGAAAATCATCTTGAAAACAGAACCGACAGAAAATGTTGGACGTGTCATCAGGAAGTTCCGCACGGAAGCGTTCACAGTTTATCTTCAATAAAATATTATGGAAAAATACCGGAAGAACATCAGGAAACAATACCGGCATGGTTAAGCAAACAGTTAAATGATTCAATAAAATAAAAAAAGTAATATAATGAGTACAGAAAGAAAACCTTGGAAAAACTGGGTGCTATTTTTAGCATCTTTGGTAGTGGTGTTTTTGTTAGGACTATTAGTTTCGTCAATAACAGAGCGTAAAATGGAAGCTAAATTTGCCTATACGCCTTTAACTAAAATCAATAAATTAGAACCTAGAAATGAAGTTTGGGGCGAAAATTTTCCGCGTGAATTTCAATCCTATTATAAAACTGCCGACACTTCATTTAGATCAAAATACAATGGTAACGCCATGATTGATATGTTAGAAGTTGATCCTCGTTTGGTGGTATTGTGGGCAGGATATGGTTTTTCAAAAGATTACAATCAGGGTCGTGGACATGCACATGCCATTGAAGATATAACAAACTCATTAAGAACGGGCGGGCCAACCGGACCGGAAGACGGACCAATGCCATCGACTTGCTGGACGTGTAAATCTCCTGATGTTCCTCGTTTAATGAACGAAATTGGGGTTGATGATTACTATAAAGGAAAATGGGCAAGCAAAGGAGAGCAAATTGTAAATCCAATTGGATGTGCGAATTGTCACGATGAAAAATCAATGAAATTGGTGATTACACAACCGGCTTTAATTGAAGCTTTTCAGCGTCAAGGGAAAGACATTACCAAATCTTCCCATAATGAAATGCGATCTTTGGTTTGTGCACAATGCCATGTGGAATACTATTTTAACAGTAAAATTCCAGGAAAAGAAGGAATACCGTATTTGGTTTTGCCTTGGGATGATGGACAAACGGTGGAAGACATGGAAAAATATTACGATAAGATTGGTTTTACGGATTGGGTGCATTCCATCAGTAAAGCACCAATGTTAAAAGCACAACATCCTGGCTACGAAACATACAGTATGGGTATCCATGCCAAAAGAGGTGTTTCTTGCGCTGATTGCCATATGCCATACAAAACAGAAGGCGGACAAAAATTTACCGATCACCATATTCAATCGCCTTTAAACAATGTTGCCAACTCTTGTCAGGTTTGCCATAGAGAAGAAAAAGATGAATTGATTAAAAACGTATTCGACAATCAGGATAAAATTATTGAAAACCGTGATCAGCTAGAAAAATTATTAGTTCGCGCTCACGTAGAAGCCGGTAAATGCTGGGAGTTAGGAGCTACAGAAGCTCAAATGAAAGACATTTTACAAGGTATTCGTTTAGGTCAATGGCGTTGGGATTATGTAGCGGCATCTCACGGTGGATCTTTTCACGCCCCGGTTGAGATGGGAAGAGTCCTTGGAAAGGGAATTGATATTACACAAGAAACCAGAATTAAATTGGCGAAATTGTTAATGAGACTAGGGTTTGAAGGTGAAGTTCCTTACCCGGCCATTGAAACTAAAGCGGCAGCCCAAAAATTTATTGGTTTAGATATGGAAAAATTAGAAGCTGAAAAAGCCACTTTCAAAAAAGAGTTGGTTCCAAAATGGAAAGCAGCGGCAAAAGAAAGAGAAGCGAAATATTAAATTGGCAATAAGCCGTTGGTTTTGAACGCTTTTTAAAAAGTATCTCAATACTCACAACTAAAAAGCTACAAAAATTATATTAAAACTCTTATGAGTGAAAATCATTTAAATATTCAACGTAAGCTTTGGGACAATCCCTGGGGTTACGTTGAATCTTTTTTTATCGGATTTGGTTTAATTGTTACAGGCTTTTTCCTGGAGGTTTTTGCATCAACAAATAATACATTTACGCTTACCTATCCTTATAACGTTGTTTTTTTGGCAGCGTATGTTTTGCTGTTGTTTGTGTTATACAAATGGTTTTCATCAACCCAATTGATAAGATGGCTGACCAAAGTTCCGGCATCAATTTCCAGTATTTCTTTGGTTACCGTGATGGTGATGATAATGGGAATTATTCCACAGGTCACTTCCCAAAATAACCTGATAAATAATTTAGGCTTAAATCACATTACAAGCAATTGGGCATTTTTATTGATATTATTCCAATTTTTAACTTGTTTGGGTTTAATTTCAATCAAAAGAATTTTACAGTTTAAATGGTCTAATTTCGGATTTATTTTAAATCATGTTGGTTTATTTTTAGCGTTAATTTCCGGTATTTTAGGTACGGGCGATTTGCAGCGTTTATCAATAAATGTTTATGAAAATAAACCAAGCTGGATTGCCACAGATGCCCAAAAAAATGAAATTGAATTGCCTTTCGCATTTTATTTAAAGGACTTTTTAATTGATGAATACCATCCAAAATTGGCATTAATCGACAATAAAACAGGAAGCATTGCCCACAACGACGGTAAAAATCTGTATCTGGTTGAAAAGGAAGAAACTTACTATTTCAACAATTTTGAAGTAAAAATAGATGACTTTTTGCCAAATGCCATGCGTTTTGGAAATCGGTATGAAGCGGTGAATGAAATTGGTTCGCCGCCTGCGGCAAAAATTTCCGTAAAAAATATGGCATCGAATGCAGTTCAAACTGCTTGGATCAGTAGCGGGAGTTTTAGATATCCGTACGAATCATTTAAAATCAGTGAAGATTATTCGTTGGTGATGACCATTCCTGAAGTGCAGAAATTTAGTTCAGACATCGATATTTTAACCCAGGAAGGTGAACGAATAAGCACTGTTTTAGAAGTTAACAAACCGTTTAAATACAAAGGCTGGAAAATTTATCAGCTCAGTTACGATGATAAAATGGGAAAATGGAGTGATTTAAGCGTTTTAGAACTCGTAAAAGATCCTTGGCTGCCATTTGTTTATATCGGAATTTTTATGATGATTGTCGGTGCTTTCTATATGTTTTGGATGGGAAATAAAATAACAAAAAATCAATAAAATGACTTGGATAGATTTTCCTTTATACAGTTCAATCATTGTTATCTTATGGACAATCGGATTGCTGTTTTTGTTGATTTCTTATAAAAAAGAATCCGTATTTAAAGTTGCAACGCTATTATTTATGGCAGGTTGGGCGGTATTAATTTTCTTTATTGTTGAACTTTGGATTGCATTAAACCGTCCACCAATGCGCACTTTGGGAGAAACACGTTTATGGTACGCCGCATTTTTGCCGCTCGTTGGTTTTATAACCTACATTCGCTGGAAATTCAAATGGTTTTTAGCCTATAGTATTGGTATGGCTGGAATGTTTTTGGCCATTAATTATATGAACCCGGAAACCTATTCAAAAACCCTGATGCCAGCATTGCAAAGTCCGTGGTTTATTCCGCATGTGTTGGTGTATTTGTTGTCTTATGCGGTGTTGGCCGCCTCCAGCATCGTTGCCATCAAAGGCTGGTACGATAATTTAAAGGGTAACTTCAACATAGAAACCTTAAAATTGGCAGATAATTTGGTTTACATCGGTTTTTCATTTTTAACGCTTGGTTTGCTTTTTGGCGCTTTATGGGCAAAAGAAGCCTGGGGACATTATTGGACTTGGGATCCTAAAGAAGTTTGGGCGTTTTTAACCTGGATGGGCTATTTAATCTACATCCATTACCGAAATTTTCATCCAAACAATTCAAAACAGGCAATTTCTATTTTGGCACTTGCTTTTGTGGTGTTGCTGGTATGTTGGTTTGGCGTAAACTATTTACCGGTTGCAAATACCAGCATACATACCTATACGCAATATTAAAATTTGCGGCTAATTTTGCTGATGAAAAATACTTAAAAATTAATAGCTCACGCTACGCAAAGTCTCCGACTTTGAGGATGTGACACCCAGTCTTCGACTGCCTTCGCTTAATGATATTAATGCAAGGAAAATGTGTGTGAAAAAACATTATCAAGAATAAATCAACAGGAAGTCTTCAAAATTAAAATTAGGTTATTGACAGAAAAGTTTAAAAATGATACTTTGTATAAACCAAAATCTCGAAATCACAAACTTGAAACATGAAACCTGAAACCGAAACTAGTAACCCAACTTCGCCCGAACCCTTTTAAGCACTTCAAAAGCGACTTTACGTGCTTTTACGGCACCAATAGCCAAGGCTTCGTCAATTTCATTTAAGTTGTTCATATAATAATTGTAGCGTTCTCTTTCAACGGCATATTTTGTAACCAACAACTCGTAAAAAGCTTGTTTTGCGGTTCCGTAACCGTAATTTCCGCCTTCATAATTTGCCCTCATTTCCGCAATTTGCGCTGGAGAGGCGATTAATTTATACAAGGCAAATAAATTACAGGTCTCCGAATTTTTAGGTTCTTCGAGCGGTGTTGAATCGGTTTGGATTTTCATGATTTGCTTGCGCAATGCTTTATCGGATAAAAATAAATTGATGATATTTCCACTTGATTTGCTCATTTTTCCGCCATCGGTTCCGGGAACATACATCGTGCCTTCCTGTATTTTTGCTTCTGGCGGAACCAACGTATCGCCCATTTGATGGTTGAATCGGTTGGCAACATCACGCGTCATTTCCAAATGTTGCAATTGGTCTTTTCCAACCGGAACAATTTCTGCATCATACAATAAAATATCTGCGGCCATCAACATTGGGTAAGTAAATAAACCGGCGTTGACGTCTTCCAGCCTGTCGGCTTTGTCTTTAAATCCATGCGCAAGCGTTAAGCGCTGGTAAGGAAAAAAGCAACTTAAATACCAAGAAAGTTCGGTCACTTCAGGAATATCGCTCTGACGATAAAAAACGGTTTTGTTGACGTCCAAACCAAAAGCAAGCCAGGTTGCGGCCGTACTGTAGGTATTTCGGCGCAATTCTTCCCCATTTTTTATTTGGGTTAACGAGTGCAAATCGGCTATAAATAAAAATGAATCGTTGTTGGCATCGTTCGCCATCGTAATTGCGGGAATAATAGCCCCCAATAAATTTCCCAAATGCGGCGTTCCCGTGCTTTGGACACCTGTTAAAATTCTTGACATTATTTCAAATTTAAGCAGCAAAAATACATATTTCAAAAAGAAAACAAGAATAGAATTAAATTACTATTTTTGAAGCTTATGAACCGAGCCATCCAAATCTTGAATTATAAAATAAAGCCAAATAGCCAACAGCATATGCTACAGTTAAAAAAATATAATGATAGCTTATGATATTTTTTAGGTACATTTTTATTTTTGTTTGGCGCATCTGGTTTTATTGCTGGTTGATATTGACCATAATTCCTGTGTTTCCGGTATTGTTGGTAGTCACCTCTTCCGAAAAAATGTATCCAGCCTTTTATAAAATTGCCAGGGCCTGGGCAAGAACCCTCATTTTTGTGATGGGTTTCAAAATTGAATTGGACGAAGAACAGTTTTTGAAAAAGGAAAAAAGTTTTATGTTTTGCCCCAACCACACTTCTATGATTGATGTTTTTGTGATGCTGGCAATTACAAAAAACCCCTTTGTTTTTGTGGGAAAAATTGAATTGACAAAAATACCGATTTTCGGATTTTTTTATAAGAGAACCTGTATTATTGTAGACAGAAGTGATTCAAAAAGCAGAAATGATGTGTTTGACAAAGCCAGAATACGATTGGACGACGGGCTCGATATTTGTATTTTTCCTGAGGGATTGGTGCCAGATGATGAAAGCGTGGTGCTAAGCGAATTTAAAAATGGGGCATTCCGATTGGCGATTGAATATCAAATTCCCATTGTGCCGATTACCATGTACGACTGTAAAAAACTGTTTTCCTATACTTTTTTTAGTGGAAGTCCGGGAAAATTACGCGTTAAGGTACACTCATATATCAATACCGAAGGACTTACCACAAAAGACAGCAATTCATTAAAAAAACGGACTTTTAATGTGATTTATAATGAGTTGATCGGTGATATGGAACAACAGAAAATAAACACTTAAATAAAGATTTTTACGTTAAGTTAAAATGGACCAAAAAAAAATAACATTTTACGAGCCCAAAGAAGAAAAATTCAATGTAATTTCACATGCCGTAGGTTTGGTGTTGAGCATTGTTGCATTGGCGCTATTGGTTACCTATTCAAGCTTGAACGGCAGCGCGTATCATATTGTAAGTTTTAGCATTTATGGCGCAAGTTTAATTTTATTATACTCGGCATCAACTTTTTACCATTATGCTAAAAATCCGAAATTACGTCACAGACTGAACATTTTTGACCACTCGGCAATTTATGTTTTGATTGCGGGAACCTACACGCCTTTTACGTTGGTTGTTTTAAATGGCTGGGTTGGCTGGACCATTTTTGGGGTTTCCTGGGGATTGGCGCTTCTTGGCATCGTATTAAAGCTTTTTTTTACCGGAAAATATGATAAAATATCCACCTTTGCCTATGTTTTAATGGGCTGGTTAATCATTTTTGCAATGAAACCATTAATCATGAATTTTTCGTTTGAGGGTTTGATGTGGCTCTTAAGCGGTGGTATTTTTTATACCATTGGCGCCATTTTATACAGCATAAAAAAGATAAAATACAACCATGCTATCTTCCATATTTTTGTATTATTGGGAAGTTTTTCGCATTTTATCGCAGTATTTTTTTTTGTTTTGCCTATCAAAAAATAGCTATATTCTGCTTGAGAATTTTTCTTATTCTTTAAGTATTTATGGGAATCTTTAATAAAAAAAGCTGTTCGGGATGAATGAAAATCGGGCTCAGCAAATAAAAATAATTTTACGAATTATCACGTTTCGGGGTAAATAAAATAAAAAAAACGCAACTTTTTGAACATGTATCCAAAAGTTGTATCTTGCATACAAATTTAACCAATGTCAACCCAATAAACATGCTACAAATTTTACTAGTTGATGACGAAAATGATGCTTTAGAAGCATTAGAATGGAAATTAAACAATTACATTGAAAATGTGGAAGTTAAGACATGCAATTCTCCAATTAAAGCCATTGAAATTATTAATAACGAAAAGCCTGATGTTGTTTTTTTGGACATACAAATGCCGGAGATGGATGGCTTTACGATGATAGAAAAACTGCAAAACAGAGATTTTAATCTCATTTTTACCACGGCACACGATGAATTTGCCCTGAAAGCAATTAAAGTTTCGGCTATTGACTATTTGCTTAAACCTGTTGATAAGGATGAGTTGTTGGCAGCAATGGATAAAATCAAAAAATCAAAAAAAGGTGATTTGTTGGAAAACAAATTGCAATTATTGTTAAACAATATTAACGACAATAACGATAAAATTAATATCTCTGCAGATGGTAAGGTGTACTTATTAGACAAAGATGATGTTGTTATGTTAAAATCAGATAAAAGCTATACCACAATTTTTTTAAAGTCTGAGCAACAAATCGTTGTATCGAAAACACTTAAGGAGGTTGAGAAAAAATTTATGTTTCCTGAATTTTTTCGCGTTCACAATTCATATTTGGTAAATCTAAATCACGTTAAGGAATACCTGAAAGGTTTGGGAGGGGAACTTATTATGACAAATGGATTAACAGCGAGCATAAGCAGAAACAGAAAAATTGAATTATTTAAACGATTATACCTAGATAGCTAATGCTTTTAGATTTTAATTCTGAAATATTTTCTTGGATAAGAGGAGGTTTATTCGTCTTATTTCTTTACCACTTTTTAATATTTTTTCAAAATAGGAGTAAACTTTACCTTTATTATAGTTTGTTTTTATTGGCATTAACCATTTATTTATTACAACATGTTGTTTCTGAAGAAATTAAACCTGTTTACACCTATATCAATTTTTCAATCCAGTTTTTAGCGTATGCGGCTTATATAGCTTTTGCGAGAGACTTATTGGATACAAGAACCCATTTAATAAAATGGGACAAATATTTTGAACTTGAAATAAAAGTATTGGTGTTGTTGGCGCCAATTTTTATGCTGATTCAATTTTTTTTAGGCTATGAATTTCAAGTGAAGGCTTTTGTTGCAATCGCGCCTTTTCTAACAATATTTACCTTCATTTCTTATTATATTATCCTTACCAGAATTAACGATAATTTCTCCTTCTATTTTGTTGCAGGCTCTTTAATTTATGTTGTTTTGGCCAATGTTAGTTTTTTGGAAACAATTGTAGGTTCTGAATTTTTTATCGATAAAGGCGTGCAGCCTATGTTCTTTGTTTATTTGGGGGCTTTATTGCAAAGTATCATATTTTCGATCCTTCTTGGGTTGATTATCAAAAGAATTGAGCAAAAAAGTAAAAACGCTGAATTGAAATTGGCCGTAAAATTAAAGGAAATGGAAGAACTTAAAATGACAGCACTGCAAAGTCAGATGAATCCTCATTTTTTGTTTAATTCCCTAAATTCAATCAACAACTTCGTTATAAAAAACGACGTTGAAAAAGCGTCAGATTATATTACGAAATTCTCAAAGCTTATTCGGGTTATTTTAAACAGTTCATCCAGCCCAACATCATCGCTTACTGAAGAATTGAATACTTTAGCGCTGTATGTTAAACTGGAACAAATGCGCGTTAACGGTGGTTTTGACTATATTGTTACCGTAGACGAAAAACTACAATTGGATCACATAAAAGTACCTACATTATTTTTACAACCCTTTATTGAAAATGCCATTTGGCATGGAATTATGAAAAAAGACGGTGCGAAAGAAATTGAATTAAGCATAAAGGAAGATCAGGGAAATGTATTGTGTGTCATTCGAGATAATGGCATTGGAATTAATAAAGCCAGAGAGCTGGCTCAAATATCACAAAAGAAAAGATTTTTTGGCACCGAAACAACCGAAAACCGAATTAGGGTGTTGCACCAAAATAAAAGCGTGACTATTGAAACCAAAGATATTTCTGTAGGCATAAAAACAGGTACTCAAGTCTCCATAAGCTTTCCTTCAGCTTAAAAAATCAGTATAAACCAATTCATTTTAGATTATTTTGTTTTGATATATCCCATAGTTGAAATAAAATAAATAGGTTTTTAAATTATTGAAAGGGTTGGCTGTCAATAATCTACATATTTTTCAATAAAAAACATACAATTCAGATAGTATTAAATATCCGTTTGTTATAAAAAACTAACCATTTGTATATTTTTTTTGCACTTTTGCAAAGTTTTGCAAAAAGTAATGGAGATCAATGGTATATTTGATATGTATTAATGTCAAGAGGGGTTTTGGCACTTTACACTAATAATATTAAATAAGTCTTTGGGGTTGATTTATTTATTCCTTGAACATTTTAAATATATCTATATATTATAATGTTCAAGGTTTTTTTTGCCTTATATTTTTGAATAATTCCGGACTTTACCATACGCTCCAATCAAATTAATCAAAGAAAACCAATTTATTATTGTTGATTGTCTAAAAGCAATATATTTACACAGGATTCAGCTGTAAAAAATGGCTCTCAACATAAAGCGATGATTCAAACCACCAAAGCAATAGTAATTAACACCATTAAATATGGGGATACAAGTTTAATAGCAACTTGTTACACCGAAAAATATGGCATAAAAACTTATATGCTCAAAGGTATTTTAACATCGAAAAAATCGACTGTAAAATTGGCCTATTTTCAACCTTTAATGGTACTTAATTTAACGGCAAACCACAATAACAAGGGCGCTTTAAATTTCATTAAGGATGTTGAGGTGCTTAACTTTAACCATTCCATTTATTCAACCATAAAAAAACAGACAATCGCTTTGTTTTTGGCAGAAATCGTCTATTATTCAATACGCGAGGAAGAAGAAAACAGTCAGTTATTTCAATACTTGGAGACCTCTTTTTTGTGGTTGGAGACTCATGACAATTGTTCAAATTTTCACTTGCTTTTTCTGTTGAACCTTACCAAATTTTTGGGGTTTTATCCCGAAATGAAAGACCCCAATACATCTTACTTCGATTTGACAGAAGGAATTTTCACAAATCAGCATAAATATAATACAGTTTCCGGAGAAAATTTAGTGCAATTTAAAAAGCTCTTAGGCATAAATTTTGATGTGTTGCATAAGGTTGATTTTAGTGCCGCAAACAGGCAGGCTATATTGTCAATTTTAATACAATATTTTGAATTGCATTTGAGTGGCTTTAAAAAGCCAAAATCATTAACTGTTTTAAAAGCTGTTTTTAGTTAATTATGAGGTTTTCTTTACTATTATTACTTTTCTTAATTACACTATCAGTTAAATCACAACAGGTTATGGTGCTCGATCGCGAGACCAATTTTCCCATTAACAATGTCACTATTTATAATGACGACAGAGATTTGGTGGTTTACACCAATAAATTTGGTATCGCCGATTTATCAGCATTTAAAGAATCCGATGTTATTTCATTTAACCATTTATCATATATTGAATATGAAATTTTAAAAAGGAAACTGGGCATTATCGACTTTGTCGTTTATTTAAACAATAGGGCCGAACAATTGGATGAAGTAATATTGTCTGCTTCCAGAGGAAGAGAAACACGAAGCAGGGTTGCCGAAGCAGTTGCAATTACATCAAGGGAAGAAATTACAAGAATGGCGCCACAAACGTCGGCCGATTTGTTGGCGAATTTGCCCGGAATAAAAGTGCAAAAAACCCAAATGGGCGGCGGAAGTCCGGTAATAAGGGGAATGGAAGCAAACCGAGTGCTGTTGGTGGTTGACGGAATTCGCATGAATAACGCGATTTACAGAACCGGACACCTACAAAGTTCCATTACCGTTTCTCCCACTGTTTTGGAGCGTACCGAAATTATTTATGGACCTTCTTCCGTAATTTACGGTTCCGATGCTTTGGGTGGCGTCATCAATTATTTTACCAAAACCCCCGAAATTAATAAGGAAAACACAGTAAATACATCAATTTCATCGCGTTACAGTTCTGCAAATAATGAAAAAACGTCGCATTTTGATGTGGAGTTGGGTTTTGATAAATGGGCATCATTTACCGCGGTTTCCTATTCGGATTTTGGCGATTTAAAAATGGGTAAAAATCGAAATCATGGATTTGAAGATTGGGGAAAAGTATTCCAATATTCCAACAATACCAATTCGTTTTACAATCCGGTTGGTGTTGTAAATCCAAATCCGAATGTGCAAAAAAACACGGGTTACAACCAATTGGACCTGCTTCAAAAATTTTATGTGCCGCTTAATAAAAATACCGATCTTACCTTAAACATCCAATATTCCACCTCCTCCGATATTCCTAATTTTGACAATTTGGCTGAGGTTTCAAACGGGAAATTGCGCTATGCTGAGGCCTATTATGGTCCGCAAAACAGGTTTTTGGCTTCTTCAAGTTTACACTTCAATCCGGATTATTCCTGGCTTGAAAAAGGAACCTTGATCTTTGCGTTTCAACAAATTGAAGAATCTCGTATTGAGCGAAGAATGAATAGTTTGAACCGATTTTACCGCACCGAAAATGTGGATGTTTACAGTTTGAACGGCGATTTTTCCGTTCCTTTAAACAAAGCAAAAAACAGAAATCTTTCTTACGGATTTGAATTGACGCACAATGATGTGAGTTCTGATGCCATTGGCAGGAAAATAGCGGTCAGCGGAAACGAAATTACCGGATTCTCCAATGAATTAACCATCCAGTCACGTTATCCGGATGGCGGAAGCCAGTATTCGAGCGCTGCTTTATACACCAATTATCGTCAGGACATCAGCAAAAATTCAACGCTTAACACCGGAATCCGGTTTACATCCACTTTTTTAGAAGCCCTTTGGGTTGATGACACCTTTATCACCTTGCCCAATATGGATGTGTCCTCGGATAACAAAGCGGTAACGGCTACCGTGGGCTATATTTATAAACCATCAGCCAACTGGCAAATTAATACGCTCGTTTCTTCGGGTTTCCGTTCACCCAATATTGATGATATTGGCAAAATTCGCTTTAAAAACGGACAAGTTACGGTGCCAAACACCAACTTAAAACCAGAATATGTGTATAATTCTGAACTTGGAATTATGCGTTATTTCAATGAAAAAAAGTTTTTGATCAGCGCCAACGTTTACTATATGTTGCTTCATAATTATATAGCACGCGGCGCCTTTGAAATAAATGGCCAAAACACCTTGGTTTATGATGGTGAAACAGCGACAACGCAAGCAAATATCAACAATAAAAACGCCTATATAACAGGTGGAACTTTTGGTTTTCAGGGCACAATTTCCAATCATTTTAAAACCAATGGATCTATAACCTATACCAAAGGAGAGAGTTACGACAAAAAGTTTCCGCTATCTTCCATCCCGCCGCTATTCGGAAATTTGGAAGTGAATTACAATTATAAGAAATTTCAAACTGGTTTAAATTACCGATTTAACGCCGCGAAAAAATTAAGCGAATACAATTTAGAAGAAGGTATTGACAATATTGAACAAACGCCTTTTGTTGCAGAAACAGGTAATTATTACGGAACCCCAAAATGGAGCACGCTAAATTTAAACACAAATTACCAGTTTTCTGATAAGGTTTCAATTTCTTTCAGAATTGACAATATATTTGATGTACATTACAAAGAATTTGCTTCTTCCATCAGTTCTCCGGGACGAAATTACGTGGGCAGCTTGCTCCTGAAGTTGTAATCATAATTTTGAAAATATTATTTTGGCGTTACCGCCGAAAAGGCGGTCAGGTTTTTCGTTTCAATCTGCCATTGCCAGAAGTGAAGCATTTATTTGTGATATACGAATTCACAATGTCAGGATTTTCACTTCAACCCTTAACGCAAATTCCGAGCTGCAATGCTACAAAGATTTTTTATGGAAATCAATAAAGCCTAAATTTTTCATTATTCTTTTTTGATAATATTTAATTTAATTACCTATCAATATATAAGTTAAGTAAATATGTAATATCTTTATTTTTCAAAAAATGCACTATTATGAAAAATCAATCATCCATTATCTCGAAAAACCTTGTTATTGGGCACTTCTTTAAAATACTTATTTTTTATCCTCATAACCAAAAGATCCAATTTTTCTGATGCTTTTGATCTTTTTGATGCTTTTTACACCCTAAATTTTATTCAAAAGAGAAAATAATCAGATAATAATTTTAATTTATTTTTTTTATTTCATCATTTAAATTGCTATGCTATGAAAAAAACAATATTGCTGTTGGCTATATTTTTATGCGCATTTGAAACATTTTCCCAAATAATAATTGAACCCAAAATTCTTGAAAGATCCGTTTCACGTAAAAAAAGCCGAACAATCAGGGTCGCTAAAAATGAATCTTTAAAATCGTTAAATATTGCAGAAATTGTCTATTTTGACAGTGATGGAGATGGTATTCCAGACCATATCGATATTGACGATGACAATGATGGCATTACAGATGTTGATGAAGAATTTTATTGCAGAAAATCTCCTTTTACAATTGTAGGAACTCCTTGTGACACAGACAACGATGG
>JAVVEF010000074.1:8557-14407 GCA_032251275.1 Lutibacter sp. | reverse complement strand
TATGAAGCAAAAGCCGAATTTTTCGCTTACAAACAAAAAGTTTAAACCACTTCATCATTAAAACTGTTTTGCTTTGAAAATGTTGCTTTTTTAATTTAAATGGTTGATAACGCCAACTGTATTTATCTAAATCAATTTCTTTTCAGTTTCCTTTGAATTTTTTCAATGGCAGTTTCAATGGGTTTGTCTGGTTCAATAACATTGTAGTCGCCCCAAAATTCAGGATCTTTAAATCCGGAAGTATTGTCGCTCATAATTATGGAAGGTCTTAAACGGTCTTTAGGCTTTGGAAGTTGGCCGTCTTCATTTTTTTTCCAATCTGTGACCGCCATTTCAATGGTGGTGTAATAAATGGTGTTAAACCATTTTTTATCCCAGTTAATCTTAAATCCGAGTTCAACCCTGCTGTAGCCATAATACCATTTGCCGTCTTTTTCGCGATATTTCACTTGATAAGAGGCTTCAATTGGAAAAACATTGGCTCTTTTAGGTTTTTTAATAATAAAAAACCGGCTTGCTTTCTGTTTGTCTTCAAGATTTAAATAAAATTTTGCATTTGTTAAGGCCAATGTTTGTGCGTCAATATATAATTTTCCATAAAAAAATGGATCATTGATTTGTTTTTTTTGTTTAAAATTCACCACATAAATAGGCCTGTTGTCAATTTTTGTGGAGTTGTCAAATGTAAAATCATAAATCTCAGCCATATCTTCATCAAATAACATCGCTGTATTTTTCATAATGTCGATATATAAGGTGTTAAATGGTCCGCCCCTTAGTTTAAAAGCCACGGTGTCCAGTTTATTATAATCCGTGCTTTTTCGGGCTTTGTAAATTTTTAGAATATCACTTTTCTCTGTAGTGTAGGGTTGTTTATAAATTTCGACAACGGCTTCTGAAAGTGATATATAAGTCCTTCTTTTTTTGATGGTTTCCCTGTAAAATGAAGTCATTTTCAGGTCGTCATTATAATAATTGTCACCTTTTCTTTTGAGCATTTCCTGCACTAAAGATGTGGCATCTTTTATGTTAATTTTAACTTCGGTAAGTTCTTCTATGTAGGTTTCAAGTCTTATAACTGTATTTTTTTTATCAAAATCTGATAAGCTGATCACTTTACTCGTATAGCCCAAAAACGAAACAGTGATTCTGCGGTCGGAATAATTATCAGGAACTTTCAATAGAAAATTTCCTTGAGAATTTGTAATGGTACTGATATTTGTTCCGTTAACCAGCAGTGTCGCAAATTCCAACGGTTTTTTTGTTTTGCTGTCTATAACGCTCCCTCGGTATTCATTAAATGCTATGGTATCATTGAGAATTTTGTTGGTTGCATAACCGGAATTTTGAAATCCGATAATGAGCAGCAATAAATAAAAGGAAGTAACGAAAGATTTTCCGGCTGGAAAGAAACCCTGTTTTATCATGGCACACAAGTTTAAGTTAAAACACAAATTATATTACACAAGATACTAAATTTTAAGCAAATAAAAAAGACTAAATTCTAAAAACAGCAGTTATAAAATGCAAAGCATATTTTGGGCGTTCCCGCTGAAAAAGCGGTCGGGCGTTGCGCTTCAATCTGTCATTGCATATTGTGAGGCAGTAATTTGTTGTTATGAAATTGCAATGCCAGGATTTCCGCTTCACTCCCTAACGCAAATAGTTTTTAAAACAAAAATCAATTTCACAAGTTTATAAATGCTGTAATTTTAATGATTCAGCAAAAAAAAGGAACTGCATTGCTGCAATTCCTTTTTAAGTTTTTGTGTTTACATTTCCGATTTAGGGACCGGAAATCCACGATCTCGCAATAAGGCGTCAATGGTGGCATCTCGTCCCCGAAATTGTCTGAATGCTTCAGCTGGATCAACGGAATTTCTTGGAGCAAATAAATATTTTACCATTTTTTCGGACAATTCCTTATCGTAAAATCCGCCAGGCGCTTCTTCAAATGCTTCTGCGGCATCTGCGGTAAGCACATCGGCCCACATATAGCCATAATAGGCGGTTGCATAACCTTCACCCGAAAAAACATGACCAAAATGAGGCGTGCGGTGGCGCATTACCAATTCTTTTGGCATATTCATTGCGGCTAAGGTTTCTTTTTCGAAAGTGGCGACATCAATATTTGTCGGGTCAGCCAAATGAAATTTCATATCCATTATGGCGGAAGCCAAATATTCAGTGGTTGAAAATCCTTGGTTAAAAGTTGCTGATTTTTTAATTTTTGCCACCAAAGCTGCAGGAATTGCCTCGCCGGTTTTATAATGAACCAAAAATTGGTTGATCACTTTATCGGTGGATAGCCAACGCTCCAAAACCTGAGATTGAAATTCAGTATAATCTCTTACGCCACCGTTAAGTGTTGGGTATTTTACATCTGCAGAAAAGAAGTGCAAAGCGTGGCCAAACTCATGTAAAAAAGTTGTGGCGTCATCCCAAGAAACCAAAACGGCTTCACCCGGACCCGGTTTTACGAAATTTGAATTATTTGATCCCAAAACGGTTTTTTTGCCGTCGAAAGTTGAATAATCCCTGTATGTTGTTGCCCAAGCACCAGATCTTTTTCCTTGTCTCGCAAAAGGATCCAAATACCACAATCCGATATGTTCGCCAGTTGATTTGTTGGTAACTTCCCAAACTTTTACGTCTGGATGAAATACAGGAACGGTTCCTTCCGGAACAGGCGTAAACTTGAAATTAAAAACTTCATCGGCCACAAAAAATAACGCTTGGGTTAATTTATCCAATTGTAAATATTGCTTTACTTCATCCGAATCCAAATCGTATTTTTCTTTTCTTACTTTTTCTGAATAATACTGATAATCCCAAGGTTCAATGGTAATATTGTCATTATTTTTGTTCGCAATTAACTGCATATCAGCAACTTCTTCATTTACCCTTGCAATGGCTGCAGGCCAAACGGCATTCATAAGTGCCATAGCATTTTCGGGCGTTTTAGCCATTCTGTTTTGCAGGCGCCATTCGGCAAAATTATCAAAACCTAAAAGAGCCACCCGTTCTTTTCTGAGCTTCAGAATTTTGGCCACATTTTCTTTGTTGTCAAATTGATCGTTATTGTCGCAGCGAGAATAGTAGTTTTTCCAAACTTTTTCACGCAATGCTCTTTCATCCGAATAGGTTAAAAAAGGCGCCATAGAAGATCGAGTGTTGGTAATGGCATATTCACCTTCGCGACCTTTGTCTTTGGCTGCTTTCTCGGCTGCTTTAACCATAGATTCCGGCAATCCGCTTAACTGGTCTTTGGTTAAGTAAACCACATAATTTTCTTCGTCGGCTAAAATATTGTTTGAAAAGGTAGTGTAAATTGAAGAAAGTTCTTTGTTAATGGCCGCGTAACGCGCCTTTTTAATGTCGTCTAATTCAGCGCCGTTCATAGCAAACCTTTCATAAATAAGTTTGGCAACTCTTTGTTGGTCGGCTTCTAACGGATTTTTCAAAGAATTTTCATAAACCGTTTTAATTCTGTCGAATAACTTTTTGTTTTGGGAGATTTTTGAGCTGAACTCCGACAAAATCGGTGCCATTTCTCCCTGGATTTTTCTAAATTCCGGCGAAGATAAATTAGCACTCCAAATTCCGTAGTATTTAAAAACGCGATCGAGAACTTCTCCCGATTTTTCCATCATCACAATGGTATTCTCAAAAGTCGGTGCCTCAGCATTGTTGGTGATGGCGTCAATTTCTTCCAAATTTAAAGCCATGCCTTTTTCCAAAGCCGGTTTTATGTCGTTAAGGTTCATTTTATCAAAAGAAGGAACGCCGCCATAAGAGCCAGTCCATTTTTCTAATAACACATTGTTGTTTTGCATGGTTGCCGCTTTTTCTTTGTTTTGCGCAAAAGTAGCTGAAACTATTAAAGTGCAACAAATAACTGACTTTAAAGTTTTTGTTAAAAAATATTTATTCATAACTGGATTAAGTTTTTGAAAGCTTATTTTGAAATGAAGCTTGTTTATATGTTCAAATTTAATTATTTAAAAGCAATAATTTTCTATTGAACAATAGTTTATATTCGTTTTAAAGAACAGTTAAATTTCTTTACCGTTTGGTTGAATTGAAGTAGTTGATTTTTAGGATGAATCAGTAATCGTTCTCCAAAATTTTTATTTCCAGAAATCTTGAAAAGATGAATATGGGATTCTTAAAAAGGGTATATCCCAAGCTGTAAGTTTGTAGAAAAATTCATTAAAAACGGATTTTCTCTGTTTTCACAAAATTCATATAAAATTTAGTGCCCTTTCCAATCACACTGTCATTTTTAATGATAATTGGTGTGCATTCTGTTCTTGAAACAATGCCGTCTTCATTTTTAGGCGTTGTGAAATACCATAAAATGCTAATTTCCTTTTTGGCTTTGTCAATAGGCTTTGTTGTAAACTCTGGCTGTTTGAATAATTGGCTTAAAGGCTTCATTTTTCCAATTTTTGGAACTTTTACAATAATTGGAGAACCCATAATTTCTTTTACCTCGTTAAGGCTCTGGCCACTTTCAATCGCAGAAATTTTGGCGTTTTGTTCAGTTAGAAATGCACTAAAAGTTGGGTAGTTTTTTTCTGTAGCTTCTTGTGCGTGCAAGGCACTTGAAAATATCAATAAAATTAAAATAGTGGAGATAAAAGTTCTTTTCATACGACCAAGATACAAAAAACCTTAAAAAAACGAGATTCAATTATTTTGAAAAATTTCGAAAAAAATCAATATTGATGAGTTTTCAGCTGGAAATGTGTGGCAATCTGCTATCTATTTCAGCAAAAAAAGGAACTGCAATTAAGCAATTCCTTTTTTATTTATGTTGAAAATGATCTATTAAATCAAACTGTTTTCTTACTTTCCCAACTCAACAAACAAACCTTCTTCTGTGTTGTTTATTTTTGCTAAATGCTTTTTAATCAAATCTTTAATGGTTTTATCCCATTTTTTATTGCTGAATCCCGATTGCGTTTTTAAGTCGTTCAAAAGCATAGGTGAATTCGTTTTTAATAGGTTGAAAATTGCTTTTTCATCCTCGCTCATTTCAACCGCTTTTTTTTCTGGTCTCATTTGCGGAAAAAACAAAACTTCCTGAATGGAACTGTTGTTGGTCATAAACATCACCAAACGGTCTATTCCAATGCCAATTCCCGATGTTGGCGGCATTCCGTATTCCAATGCGCGCAAAAAGTCCTGGTCAATAAACATCGCTTCGTCATCACCTTTTTCGGTCAATTTCAATTGCTCTTCAAAACGTTCGCGTTGTTCTATCGGGTCGTTTAACTCAGAATAGGCATTTGCCAATTCCTTGCCGTTTACCATCAATTCGAATCGCTCGGTTAAGGCCGGATTGGAACGGTGTTCTTTGGTGAGCGGACTCATTTCTTTCGGATAATCGGTAATAAATGTTGGCTGAATATAGTGGTGTTCACATTTTGAGCCGAACAATTCATCAATCAATTTGCCAACGCCCATGGTTTCATCAACAGGAACACCCACTTTTTTACAAACTTCTTTCAAGGCATTTTCATCCATTCCTGTAACATCAAAACCGGTATGAATTTTTATGGCTTCCAAAATAGGCACTCTTGGATACGGCGCTTTAAAACTCACCATATTTTCACCTATTTGTACTTCGGTAGTTCCATTGCTGTCCATCGCAACTTTTTCCAACAATTCCTCTGTCATATTCATCATCCACAGGTAATCTTTGTAGGCCACATACAATTCCATCACGGTAAATTCTGGATTGTGGGTTCTGTCCATTCCTTCATTTCTGAAATCTTTGGAGAACTCATAAACCGCGTCAAATCCGCCAACAATCAATCTTTTTAGATACAATTCGTTGGCAAT
>JAVVEF010000074.1:0-8457 GCA_032251275.1 Lutibacter sp. | reverse complement strand
GGAAGCGGACGCAAACTTTTTGACAACACCGTAAGCTCTTTTACATTTACCGATTCTTCGCCAACTTTCGTTTTAAAAACTTCACCTTTAATGCCAATAATATCGCCTATATCCAATAATTTTTTGAACACGGTGTTGTACATCGTTCCTTCAGCATCAGAAGAAATTTCATCACGGTTGATATAAATCTGCATTCTTCCGCTGGCATCTTTTAACTCGGCAAAAGAAGCTTTTCCCATAATTCTGCGACTCATCATTCTCCCAGCCAAAACAACTTCTTTGCCTTCAAAACCGTCAAAATTTGTCAAGATTTCCTTTATGGTTGCGGTGGTTTTAAATTCTTCAGCAGGATAAGGGTTGATGCCCAATTCACGTAACTTTTGTAAGGATTCTCTTCTTATTATTTCAAGTGGCGATAATTGCATTTTTAGGTGTTTTAAAATTACTTTTTATTGATAGGGAGCAAAGATACAATCAATTCAGAAAAATTGGCAATTTCGAAAGAAAAAGTGTTTGGAATTTGAAATCAAATAAAAATTAATATATTTGCGTATCGCTGTGTTGGCGATTTAGTTGTGTTGTTTTGGCGTTTTTAACGCCAAGGTTTTTTAAACCAATGGAAAGCTTCCCGAAATCCGGGACGCTTTTTTTATTTTATGACAGCTTGTACTTATTCCGAAATTACAAAAATAGCATTTTTATATTCCCAAAAAGTTGTGATATACATTCCGGCAAACACCAGGCAAACCGCCAATTTAAGCAAGGTTGAAGATAAAAATCCGATAAACGAACCCACAGCCGCTTTAAAAGCTTTTTTGGAATCTTTATGATCTTTTATGAGTTCGCCAAAAAAAGCACCCAAAAACGGACCGGCAATAATTCCCAACGGGCCGAAAAAAATTCCGAAAACAAGTCCGACCATAGAGCCGTTTACGCCATAATTGCTGCCTCCAAATTTTTTTGTTCCAAAAATTGGCAGTACATAATCAATGATGGAAACCAATATGGCAACGCCTAAAGTAATTCCTAAAACAGTCCAATCAAAGGGAATTGCTTTTGTCAAATAGAGCAGGAGCAGTCCCACCCAACTTGCAAGCGGCCCAGGCAAAACAGGTAAAACCGAACCTAAAATGCCTGTTAACACTATTAAAAATCCGATAATCAGCAGAAAAATATCCATTTTGCTAATTTATGGTATCCGTAGATAATTTTAAAAGGATTATTATAAAGTTTTTTATTTTTCAACTAAAAAATTAGTTTAAACTAAATATTTAGTTATATTTGTATTGTTGAACTAAAAATTTAGTTAAAAAATGGAGATACAATTGACAAAGGCAGAAGAGCAATTTATGCAGATTTTATGGGAGTTGGAAGAAGCATCTGTGCAAGAGATCATAGACCAATTGCCTGAATCTAAACCAGCATATAATACTGTTTCCACCATCATCAGAATATTGGAAACCAAAGATTTTGTGGCGCATAAAGCAAAGGGAAGGGGTTATATTTATTTTCCGCTTGTTTCAAAATCGATTTATACCAACCAAAGTTTACAAAAAATTGTTGATGGCTATTTTGGAGGTTCTTTTAAAAGTATGGTTTCATTTTTTGTAAATAAAAATGAAGTGGATTTTAAAGAATTGGATACCATATTGAAAATTATTAACGATAAAAAAACTGAGCGATGATCAATTACATAATTCAAATGTTGCTTTTTCAAACCTTATTTTTAGCGGTTTACGATTTGTTTTTACAAAAGGAAACCTTCTTTAAATGGAATAGAATTTATTTGTTGGCAACGCCAATTTTGTCTTTTATCATTCCATTGTTGAGGTTTGAAGGCATACAAAAATCTGTTCCTCAAAACTATATCGTTTATCTGCCCGAAGTTGTATTAAATCCACAAATTTATATTGAAAAAAGCGTTTCTTTTGAAACTGGATTTAATATTTTTCCAATTATTTTTTATGTAGGCATAGCATTGTTTACTATTATATTTTTGGTTCGATTGACGATAATACTTAAATTAATATTAACTAATAAGAAAATTAAAAATGACAATTATACTTTAATTGTACTCACGAAAAAACAATCTGCTTTTTCGTTTTTCAACTATATTTTTATCAACAGTCATTTATTGGAAAAACAGGATTTACAAATAATTCAACACGAGTTGGTTCATTGCAAACAAAAACACACGTTGGATTTACTTTATTTTGAATTGTTGAAAATTGTACTATGGTTTAATCCGTTAGTTTACGTTTATCAAAAGCGAATTACCTTGTTACACGAATATATTTCGGATGCTGAAGTGGTTAAAGAATCCGATAAACAAACTTATTTCAACAAGTTATTGGCAGAAGCTTTTAATGTGGAAAACATTTCATTTATCAATCAATTTTTTAAACATTCATTAATCAAAAAAAGAATCGTTATGATCACAAAAGAAAAATCACAAAAAATGAAACAGTTAAAGTATTTATTGATAGCGCCTTTATTTTTGGCGATGTTGGTTTATGTGTCTTGCTCGGATGATATTCAAGCAAATATTGAACAGGTTGAAAATGCTTTAAAAGAAGAAAATATTCCTTCAGAAGGAAAGTATTTTAGAGCAGAAAATGGATTTATTTTATTTACAGGAACACATTTAGCTGGACAAGTAGTTCCTGTTGAAGAATATACAGAAAAAGAAAAGGAAGTTTTTAATAAATTTAAAAATATTGAAAATCAAAAAATTGAAATGAGTCTTGTAATAGATGCTAATGGAGATAGAGTTTATTTTATGAAAACCAATCATTTCAAGAAAGTTGGTGATAAAATTGAGGATGAAAACGATGGCTCCGTTCCTTTTGCAATTATTGAAAATGTTCCTGTTTTTCCTGGTTGTGAAGGAACACAAGAAGAATTAAGAACTTGTTTACAAGAAAAAATAACAAATCATATTTCGGCAAATTTCAATTCAGACTTAGCGAAAGGTTTAGAATTGACGGCAGGTATAAAAAAAATATTTGTAATGTTTAAAATTGACAAAGAAGGAAATATTGTTGATGTGCAAGCAAGAGGACCACACCAAAGTTTAGCAGATGAAGCAACACGAGTGATAAATTTGCTTCCTAAAATGATACCTGGAAAACAGAAAGGAGAGTCAGTTGGTGTTCAATATAGCTTACCTATTGCTTTTAAAGTAGAATAAATAAAAAATGTTATGAAAAAGATTTTTATTGTAATTAGTTTATTATTTACAATACTCAAAACCGAAGCGCAATCTTCGGTTTTTGTCGTTGTAGATAGTTTGTTGGCGGAAGGCAACTATCAAAAGGCATTGACTTTGCTAGATAACACAATCCCAAAAACTTCTTTGATATTTGAAAAATCGGCTGGTGTTTATCAATCAATTGGCAGTGATACTAAAGCTTTGGAATGTTTAAACAAAGCATTGGAATTTGGCACTAATGAATCGATAAAAGTAAAACTGGCGCAATTGTTTGTGTCAACAGGATTTACATCAAAAGCTGTTGAAACCTACGAATCACTGATAGAAAAAGACACTTCAAATTTATTGATTGCCAATAGTTTGGGTAAATTATTTTTGTCACTAAACCAAGCTGAAAAAGCAGAAAAAATCTACCGTTATTTAATGAAAATGGATACTGTTAATCCTAATTATCCATACCAATTGGCCGAATCTTTAGAAAAACAAAATAAACATTCAGAAATGGGGCAGCGTTATTTAGATGCCTATAAATTAGACACGCTGCATATCAAAAGTATTTTTGGATTGGCGCAATTTTTTAAGTCATTGAATTTTAAAGACTCTACTTCCTTATTTATTGATAAAGGTTTAAAAACAGATCCTAATAATTTAAATTTTAATCAACTAAAAGCCAATGAGTTGTATTTTTTAAAGGATTTTAGTGGCGCATTAACCTATTTAAAAAAATTAGACAGTTTAAATTTTAGTTCTGTCCAAATCTATGAAATGTTTGGCATGTGTCATTATAATTTGCAAGATTTTGAACTAGCTGAAAAATATTTTAAAAATGCGATAAAACTTGATCCTGATAATTCCCAAATCCTATATCGTTTGGCCAGTTTGTATTATGATAAAAAGGATAATAAAATGGCGTCTTTTTATTTACACCGATCAATATCAAGTGTAAAACCAGATATAGATAAACAATACTATTTGCTCGGAATTATTTCAAAAGAAGCGGATAATTTACAGGCGGCCATTGAAAATTTTGAGAAATCCTACAAAAATAATTATAAGAATTATAAAGCATTATTCGAGTTGGCCGTAACTTCAGACGCCTATTTTAAAGATAAAAAAATTGCATTAAAACATTATAAAAGCTATGCTGAAAAATTTAACAGCAGCGATAATATAATGGCAGCTTTTGTTGAAGGCAGAATTAAAGAAATAAAAAAACAATACTTTATTGAAGGTGAAATTGTTGACTAACAGAAAATGTTGTATTTTCACTTTTTGAAATAAACAGCGATGTTAAAACAATTTTTTACCCTATTAATTTGTTCAATTTTAGTGATTTCCTGTTCTTATATTGAGCAGCACACAAAACGTGAACCTATACAAAAAATTGACACGATAGTTGATTTTAATTCGGTAGATTCTTATCCGCTTTTTCCAAATTGCGAGGATATTCCTTCCAGAGAAAAGCAACAGATTTGCTTCCAAATGGAAATGTCCCAACATATTTATGCTTCTTTAAAAGAATTTGAATTAAGTGTTAAGGATAGCGTTAATGAGACTATTTTGGTGAAATTAAAAATTGATGCTTTTGGAAAAACAACGTTGTCGAATATTCAAAAATCAGCTAAAATCAGCCAGTTAATCCCTGAATTTGACAGCATTGTAAAAGTTAGCCTTCAAAATTTACCAACCTTGCAGCCGGCAATAAAAAGAGCGATTCCAGTTTCAACGGAGTTTACTTTGCCAATTGTATTAAAAAACTAAATATTTTATAAATATCAAATCAAACTCCCTTTCCTTAGGAAAGGGCTGGGGATAGGAAATTAATAACCATATTTACCCTTCCACAACTTCTTCAAAAAATCCCTGATGGTATTTTCGCGTGCATTGTTGCCGGGTTCGTATATTTTGGTGTTTTTTATTTCATCGGGTAAAAATTCCTGCTCGGCAAAATTGTTTTCAAAGCTGTGGGCATATTTATAGTTTTTGCCGTAATCCAATTCTTTCATCAGCTTGGTTGGCGCATTTCTTAAATGCAACGGAACCGACAAATCTCCGGTTTCTTTTACCATGGTTTGCGCTTTTCCAATGGCTTCATACGAGGCGTTGCTTTTTGCCGAACTCGCCAAATAAACGGCACACTGGCTCAATATAATCCGTGATTCCGGAAAACCGATAATATTCACCGCCTGAAACGTATTATTGGCCAAAATCAAAGCAGTCGGATTCGCATTTCCTATGTCTTCCGAAGCCAAAATCAGCATCCTTCGCGCAATAAATTTTGCGTCCTCGCCGCCTTCAATCATTCTCGCCAGCCAGTAAACAGCCGCATTTGGATCGCTTCCTCGTATAGATTTTATAAAAGCCGAAACAATATCATAATGTTGTTCGCCGGTCTTGTCATACAAAACCGTGTTTTTCTGAATTTTGGAAAGCACCAGTTCATTGGTGATTCTTATCGGCGCTGTTTCAGTGTTTACCACCAATTCAAAAATATTCAATAATTTTCGCGCATCGCCTCCCGAAACCCGCAACAAAGCTTCGGTTTCTTCCAAAATAATATTTTTTTTGGAAATATAAGCATCTTCTTTTAAAGCGCGTTGCAGCAAATCTTCCAAATCTTTTTTGC
This sequence comes from Lutibacter sp., assembly GCA_032251275.1. Taxonomy (GTDB): domain Bacteria; phylum Bacteroidota; class Bacteroidia; order Flavobacteriales; family Flavobacteriaceae; genus Lutibacter. The sequence continues at coordinate 2,620 of JAVVEF010000074.1, read as the reverse complement.
TGAATGAATTCAACACATAAACCTGGCAACGTGACAATAATGCGGGAATTACTTCAAAACTCGGATTTTCGGTGGTTGCGCCAATCAATGTCACCCATCCTTTTTCAACCGCGCCCAGCAACGAATCCTGTTGCGATTTGCTAAAACGGTGAATCTCATCAATAAATAAAATCGGGTTTTTTTCGGCGAACAATCCACCGCTTTGCTTGGCTTTTTCAATAATTTCGCGTACATCTTTAACTCCAGAACTTATCGCGCTCAGCGTATAAAAAGGCCTTTTCGATTCCTTCGCTATGATATTGGCAAGCGTGGTTTTTCCAATTCCCGGCGGTCCCCAAAAAATTAAAGACGGAATAATGCCACGCTTAATATGCTCGGTCAACGCACCGGTTTTCCCCACCAAATGCTGCTGGCTAATGTAATCATCTAAGGTTTTCGGACGTATGCGTTCGGCTAATGGCTCATTCATAGCGTAAAAATAAGCATAAAAATTTGTTGGGCATTACACTGCATTACATTTGTGTCGGGCTATCCGCTAAATCTTTTTTATGAAAAATAAAAAAGGATATCACTGCTATCCCTAATGCGGTTAGAATTAAAAAATGAAAACTGATTAATTTTTATCGTCTAGCTGTAAATTGACAGAAAATTTTAATAAATTCAACCATTCAAAATTTAATTTGTAAATGCAAAAAAGCGAATCCATATTCTCTAAAAAATTTATCATCATTCCTGTTATTGCCGTTTTTTCAATTTGGCTTTTGTACTTTCTTGAAATAAAATTTGGAAATAATTTTAATCGTTACGGCATTTATCCGCAAACATTAACGGGTTTAAGAGGCATTGTTTTTTCGCCGTTTTTGCACAGCAGTTTTGAACATTTGTTTAGCAATTCCATTCCGTTATTGGTGATGCTGGCAAGTCTGTATTATTTTTATGAAGGTATTGCCACAAAAGTTTTGTTGTGGGGCATTTTTTTAACCGGACTCTTAACCTGGTCTTTTGCGCGTCCGTCCTATCATATTGGAGCCAGCGGTGTTGTTTATTTTTTGGTGAGTTTTATTTTTTTTAGCGGCGTTTTCCGCAAATATTATCGCTTGGCTGCAGTTTCTTTAATAGTGGTTTTTTTATATGGAAGCACTGTTTGGTACATTTTTCCGATAAAAGAAGAAATTTCTTGGGAAGGCCATTCATCCGGTTTTTTGGTCGGATTTATTTTTGCCTTCATCTTCAAAAAAACGGGTCCGCAAGCCGAAAAATTTGTGTTTTCCCATAACCCGGAATTTGACGAACTATTTGATGAACACGGAAATTTTGCGCCACCAACCGAAAATGAAATCCCGGAAATAAAGGAAGATCCTAAAAATACTGAATAATAATTTATCCTGATTGTTTTTAAAATACTTATTTCCCTTTTTTTAACTTTAATTTGTTTTGTTTGTTAGCACACACGATGTTATCAAAATTAAAATTGTTACTATTTTGAATTTATCAGACATTTGTCTTATATTTGAGGACAAATGTCAATATTATGGTTGAATTAGCAGAAAATAACGATGTTCAAATAAACAAAGCTTTAAATATTTATTTAAAAAAAATTGAACCAAGCGGAAAAACAAAGGCCTACAGTAAAAACGTTACCTACAAAAAATTCTTTACTGACAGAATGCTCATTGTAAAATCAATTCGATCCGGAATTCCTTATTCCCTTTTTAAATTGATAAAAGACATCACCCCATTTACCGAGAATGATTGGGCCAATTTTCTTGACATCTCCACAAAATCGCTGCAACGATACAAAAAGGAAAGAGAGTTTGTTTTTAAGCCTATCCACTCTGAAAAAATTATTGAACTTGCGGAAGTAACCAATTTGGGTAACGATGTTTTTGACTCAAATGACCAATTTTACAGTTGGCTAAATGCGCCTTCATTGGCTTTAGGCAACCTAAAACCCTTTGAGTTATTAAAAGACTCTTATGGAAAAGAAATGGTTATGAACGAGTTAAATAGAATTGACCAAGGCATCTTCGTATAATGAAAGTTTTTAGATTGTCCAGAAAAAAATATTCAAATGAGCTGTCGGGAAAAGGCGCTTCTTTGTCTGCCAATCGATGGAATTCTAAAGGAACGGAAATAATTTATTGCGCAAGCAGCCGTGCATTGGCAATGGCAGAAGTGGCTGTTCATTTAAATTTTGCGCTTATTCCCAATGATTATTTAATGCTTGAAATTCATATTCCGGATTCCATAAAAATTCAAAAAATAGACCATGGAGACCTTCCTTCTGGTTGGGATTTATTTCCGCACATTTTGCCCACCCAAAAAATTGGGGATGATTTTATGCGTCAAAACAAGTATTGTGTGCTAAGCGTTCCGTCGGCAGTGGTAAAAGGCGACGTCAATTACCTTCTTAATCCTTTTCACAAGGATTTCAAAGGTATTGAAATTGTAAATTCTTATGGTTTCTCATTTGACCAAAGATTGTTTAAATAATGAGTGCAAACAACTCGTTGGCATAAATTTGTGAGCCGGAAAATTTGTGTTTTCCCACAACCCCGAATTTGACAAACTATTTGATGAACACGGAAATTTTGCGCCACCAACCGAAAATGAAATCCCG
>JAVVEF010000073.1:0-14457 GCA_032251275.1 Lutibacter sp. | reverse complement strand
CTAACGTCAAAATCACCTGTAAAGTTGATGAAGCCTCCTTTATCGCCTAACTGAAGACCATAGTTTGCGCTAACATTGGTTGTTTCACCATCAACACCGCCAGTTTGATCATTTGCATTTTTTGTGAAGTTTGCACCAGTAGTAACGTTAAGGTTTAATTCATCAGTGCTTCTTTTCAAAACAATATTGATAACGCCGGCAATAGCATCAGAACCATATTGTGCAGCTGCACCATCCCTTAAAACTTCTATTCTTTCAATTGAAGCGGCTGGAATTGCATTTAAATCGGTACCAACACTTCCTCGGCCAAAAGTACCGTTCACATTTACCAAAGAAGAATTATGTCTTCTTTTTCCATTGATCAACACCAAAACTTGGTCTGGTCCCAAACCTCTTAAAGAAGCAGGGTCTATATGGTCTGTACCATCAGAAATAGTTTGTGTGTTCGAGGTAAACGAAGGCGCCACATAATTCAATATTTGGTTTAAGTTAACTTGCGGGCCGGCTGTAATCAGTTCAGCAACATTAATAATGTCAACTGGCACTGAAGTATCAACAGCAGTTCTGTTAGGATTTCTTGATCCAACAACCACAACTTCTTTTAATGAAACTCCTGATACCAGAGTGACATTAAATGTTTTTGTTCCATCCATCTGTAATTTCCTTTCATTGTACCCCACATAAGAAAAGATAAGGTTTTCACTGCTTTGAACCATAATGGCGTAATTGCCGTCAAAATCTGTTGAAGTTCCTCTTGATGTTCCTTCAATGGTTACAGAAACGCCAGGCAAAGGCTGGTTGTCTGCATCCGTCACTTTTCCCGTAACTTGATACGATTGCGCAAATATTGCCATCGTAAAAAACGAGAAAATTGCAAAAAATAATTGTTCTTTTGAATTCATGTTGTTGTTTTTTTTGTTAATTAATTTGGGCAATATATAACAAAAATTTAACTTTATTTTAATTAATTTGTAACTAAAGTCATTTATTAGTGAAATCATAACGAATTTCGCAATATAATTAGAATTCAATAATATTTGCCTAAAATTGATTGTTCTATTTAAAATTTGATTATTGAGGGGGTTTTCATAAATAATTTTTAATTGAGACAATTCTGTCGTGCTTTTTTTTTATACAATTATGTATATTTGACCTAATTAAAAATTTTAAAAATCAAATTAAAAATATATAATGAAACTTTTAGAAAACAAAACAGCTTTAATTACAGGAGCAACCAGAGGAATTGGAAAAGGAATTGCCCAAACTTTCGCAAAACAAGGCGCAAATGTTGCTTTTACCTATAGTTCTTCTGCAGAAGCTGCGGAAGCATTGGAAAAAGAATTGATGAGTTTTGGCGTAAAAGCAAAAGGCTACCAATCAAACGCGGCAGATTATGAGGCAGCTCAAGAATTGGCAGCAGAAGTGTTAAAGGAATTTGGAACGATAGATATTTTAATAAACAATGCGGGAATTACAAAAGACAATTTACTGATGCGCATTTCAGAAGAAGATTTTGACACAGTGATCGAAGTAAATTTGAAATCGGTTTTCAATTTAACAAAAGCAGTTATCAGGCCAATGATGAAGCAACGCTCAGGTTCCATTATCAATATGAGTTCTGTGGTTGGATTAAAAGGAAATGCCGGACAAGCAAATTACGCAGCTTCCAAGGCCGGAATTATCGGTTTTTCCAAATCTGTTGCATTGGAATTGGGTTCAAGAAATATAAGAAGCAATGTGATTGCGCCGGGCTTTATTGAAACTGAAATGACAGCCAGTTTACCGGAGGAAACAGTGAAACAATGGAGAGACGGCATTCCGCTTAAAAGAGGAGGAACCCCTGAAGATGTTGCAAATGCCTGCGTATTTTTAGCTTCAGATTTGAGTTCCTATATTACCGGACAAACGTTGAGTGTTGATGGAGGAATGTTAACCTAGATCTTAAATGGAAACTGAAAAATTGGTTTTGATCATCTTAGCGGCATTTTTTGCGTTATTTATAGCTGTTTTTCAATATATTTATAAAAATAAAGAACGGAGCCAATTAACGTATTGGCTCTCTTTTTTTAGATTTATGACCATTTTTCTTCTTTTATTGTTGCTAATCAATCCTTCATTAAAAAAAAACAATGTTGAAACTATAAAACCAAATTTATTGGTTGCGGTAGATAATTCGAAGTCCATTAAATACAATTCGAAAAATGAGGCAGTTAATAGTTTTGTGGAGAAATTAAAGGCGGATTCTGAGTTAAATAATAAATACCACATTAGTTTTTTCGGTTTTGGAAACGGCTTGTATCCATTGGATAAACTAAATTTTGAGGAAAACCAAACCAACTTATCACTGCCGTTTCAAGAATTTTCAAGATTATATAAAACAGGAGCAAATCCTGTAATATTAATTACTGACGGAAACCAAACCGTAGGAAACTCGGTAGAATTTGTAAATTATAAAAGTCCGGTTTTCCCATTTATTGTTGGCGACACTACTGTTTGTGATGATATTTATATAGGTCAATTAAACGTGAATCCGTTCACTTTCATCGACAATCAATTGCCTGTTGAGCTCTTTATCAATTATACAGGAAACAAACCCATTGCCAAAAATCTCAGTGTTTTTCATAAAGGAAAAAAAGTTTATTCCGAACAATTTCAATTTTCAAAAGCGCAAAATGTCAGAACAGCTTCCTTTTATTTAACTGGCACCGCAATAGGAACACAATTTTATACAGCCACTGTTGACCAGCTTGAAAATGAGCAAAATACACAGAATAACACAAAAAATTTTAGCATCAACGTTATTGAAGAAAAATCTAAAATTCTAATTTTATCATCTATTGTCCATCCAGATTTGGGAATGCTGAAGAAATCCATAGAAAGCAATAAACAACGCGCAGTAACTGTTTCAACTATTTCAAATTTTAAAGGTAATATTAATGATTATCAATTGGTTATACTTTATCAGCCTATAGTACAATTCAAAAATATTTTAACGGAAATCAACCTAAAGAAATTAAATTATTTTGTAATTACGGGCCTCAGCACCGATTGGAATTTCTTAAACAGTGTTCAATCTGGTTTTTCAAAAAAAATAAGCGCGGCACAAGAAAATTTCCTTCCTGTTTTCAATTCAAATTATGCAACTTTTTTGAGCACCGATATTGGTTTCTCAAATTTTGCGCCCGTTGAAGATCGATTTGGTGAGATTGAATTTTCAGTTCCTTACCAAACTTTAATGTTTCAAAAAATTGGAAATATCACAACAGAAAAACCGTTATTGGCCACTTTTGAAAATAATGGCCAAAAAGCCGCCGTTTTATTTGGTGAAAATTCCTGGCGCTGGAGAATGAACAGCTTTCTGGAAAACAAATCCTTCGAAAAATTTGACGGATTTTTATCTGGTTTAATTCACTATTTGGTTTCAACAGATTCAAAAAATAGACTGAACGTAACCATAAATCCCATTTATTATGCGAATGAAATTATCCAGATTTCTGCAAGTTATGTTGATGAAAATTTCAATTTTGACAACAGAAACAAACTTTGGTTAACGATAACAAATGAAGCATCAAAATTTATTGAAGAAATTCCCTTTTCTGCATTAAATAACAAATTTGTTGTGGAACTTCCAACGATTCCTTTTGGTGAATATAATTATACGGTTTCTGTTGAAAATCAATACAGTAGCGTTTCCGGAAGTTTTAAAATTCTGCCTTTTGAAATTGAGGCGCAATTTTCCAATGCCAATGCCCAACCGTTGAAAAAGTTGGCAATTGAAACAAAAGGATTCACTTTCTATAACAATCAGGCGCAAAATTTAATTGATTATTTGAATAAGGATGATCGCTTTAAAAGTATTCAAAAAAACACCATATCTAAAACACCTTTAATTGATTGGAAATGGATTTTAGGTCTCATTGCACTTTCATTAAGTTTGGAATGGTTTACGCGAAAATATTATGGCAAGATTTGATTTCTTTTGAAATAAAACAATAAATGATTGTTATAATTTAATAACTACTTGTTTTTTAGCTCTTTAAAATTAATGGCAAATTTAGCCATTATAAATTTCTTTCGTATATTTGAACAAATTAATATTAAAACAAAAAAAATGAGTAACGGACAATTACAATTGCCAAAAACGTTAATGCCAATAATAATAGGTGTAATTATATTGATAATTTTTATATCAAAATCAACAACAACAATAAATTCCGGGGAAGTAGGGGTGTTGTATAGAACATTTGGAGGTGGTGTTGTTACCGATGACTTGCCTTTAGGTGAAGGCTTTCATGTGGTTGCACCCTGGAACAAAGTATTTGTTTACAATGTAAGGCAACAAGAATTGCTGGAAAGAGAAATGTCTGTATTATCATCTAACGGTCTTGAAATTAAACTGGATGCTTCTGTTTTATATCAGCCAACAGCTGCTACAGTTGGGTTATTGCACCAAACAAGAGGTCAGGATTATCTTTCAAGTGTCATTATTCCCGCAGTTCGCTCAGCAACAAGAAGCGTGGTAGGTCGTTATACGCCTGAACAATTATATTCAACAAAAAGAGATGCTATTCAAAATGAAATTTATGAAGAAACAAAAAAAATTATTGAGCCTCAATATATCCAATTAAATTCTATTTTAGTTAGGGATGTTGCCTTACCCGCCACAATTAAAACAGCGATTGAGAGTAAGTTGAAGCAAGAACAAGAATCATTGGAATATGAATTTAGGTTGATAACTGCTGCTAAGGAAGCCGAAAAACAAATTATTGAAGCTAAAGGTAAGGCCGATGCCAACCGTATTTTAAGTGCTTCTTTAAATGATCAAATTCTTCAGGACAAAGGTATTGAAGCAACCATTAAATTAGCGGAATCTCCTAATAGCAAAGTGATTGTTATAGGTGGCGGAAAAAGTGGTATGCCAATTATATTAGGGAATCAATAAATAGTAATCATATAATTTAGCAAAAAATGCACCTATTTGGTGCATTTTTTGTTTCAGACAGCTTGAGCAATTTTATCTTGGTTGATAAATGTTTTAAGAAACAAATATTCCATATCTTCTGTATTTGTTCCATTGTACGCGTTTGGTTGAATTAAAGGTTGCAAAAGGTACATTTTTTTTGCTTTTTTCTGATGGGTTTAATTCTGTTGCTTTCATAATATATTGTTTTAATTTGTTAGTATTTATTAAAAGACGCCATGAATTAAATAATGTTACAGTACTATCCATAACACAGTACTGTATTAACATAATTTTAACAAAAGTATGATTTGAAACTAGATTGGGCGATAAATTAGTTAATTGTTGTAGTGTATTCGGTTAGTATTTCATTTAAAACTTCAATAAGAATATTGCAGCCTTTATAAATTTCATCTTCTGAAATAGTAAGTGGCGGTGTAATTCTGATGGCTTTTCCTTCAAACAATAGCCAAAACATAATTAAGCCTTTATCGAGGCATTTTAAAATAATTTTAGATGCCATTTCGCTATTTTCAACCATAGGCGCAAGCATCAATCCTCTGCCTCTAATTTCTGAAATTAAAGGATGTATCAATAATTTTCTGAATAATTTTTCTTTCTGAAGTGTTTGTGCAATCAAATCCGAATTTAGCAATGCTTTCAAAGTCGCCAGCGCAGAGGCAGCAATTACGGGATGACCTCCAAAAGTGGTGATATGTCCAAGTTTTGGATGTTGTTTTAAACAGTCCATAATTTCAAATGAAGAAATAAAAGCGCCAATTGGCATACCGCCTCCCAAACCTTTTCCTGCAACAATAATGTCAGGAATAACATTGTAATTTTCAAATCCGAAAAGTTTTCCTGTACGGCCAATTCCTGATTGAATTTCATCTAAAATCAGCAAGGTGCCAACTTCTTGACATCTATCTTTAACTTTTTTTAAATAATCATTTTGGGACTCAATAAAACCTGCGCCACCTTGAATTGTTTCTAGAATAACACCGGCCGTATTTGTGGTTATTTTATTTAAATCCTTTAAATTATTGAAGGTGATAAATTTTATTCCGGGAATTAATGGCCTGAAAGCACAATTTTGTTCTTCTGCACCACAAACACTCATGGATCCTTGTGTATTTCCATGATAGCCATGTTTCGCAGCAATAATTTCACTTCTTCCTGTGTAACGTTTTGCTAATTTCAATGCGCCTTCTGTAGCTTCGGTTCCTGAATTTGTTAAATAAACTGTTTCTAAAGGCTTCGGTAAATTTGCTGCCAATAATTTGCACAATTCAACCTGTGGCTGTTGTACAAATTCCCCATAAACCATTACATGGGTGTATTTATCAACCTGATCTTTTATGGCCTGTGAAATTTCTTGGTGATTGTGCCCCAAGGTATTTGCAGAAACACCGGCAACAAAATCTAAATATTCTTTTCCGTCCGACCCATAAATATAAGATCCGTTGGCGTGGGAAATTTCAATAGCCAATGGGTGAGGAGATGTTTGTGCCTGATATTTGAAAAAATCTTCTTTCAATTTTTTGTGATTACTTTTTCTTCGGTTTCTAATTTTTTAGGATCAACATCATCATAAATGAAAATGCCTTCTTTGCTGAGCGGACGTTCAGTTTCACGCCAAATAAATCCTTTTAAAATTTTCTCATTTTCAGGCAGTTTTGAAGGGGGATAAGTTTTTCCATCTGGTTTTTCAATAAAATCGATGGTCTCAATTTCATTATTTGCCAAAGTGATAAAAATATTTTTACTGCTCTTCATTCTGGTAATTCCTATTAGTTGTTGTAAATCATTCCTCACATAAAAAACAACCTCGCTATTTCCAACAACATCCAGCGTTTTTAATGCATTTTTTTTAAACCTCCCAAACATATTTTTACCCTTCATTTGGCTAAATCCTGCGGAATCTTTTTGAACCATAAAGGCGTTATCCAATATCTTTAAGGAATCAAGTTGTTCTGTTTTTGGATTTGAGATTAAATGAATGGTATCTCCCGTAATCTGATTTCCCTGCGTCCACATGACCGGATTTACAAGTAATTTGGTCAATCCTGTTTTTTCAAAAGTGATTAAGGAATCGCATTTTCCCTGCAAATCCGATTTAAAGAATTTTACACGATTAAAGGCTCTTATGATGCGATCATCAACTTTTCCTGTGACCATTAATTTATCACCATGGATATAAACAGAATCTTTTTCAATAATAGAAATAGCAACCGCTCTTTTGGTGATAAAAACGGAATCTTTCAATTTATAATATTCGGCATAGCCACCTTTTATAATCGATTCGTTTATGGTATCAATCACAATAATATTACCGGTTGCAGAGGCGAATTCAATGTTTTTATTGTAATATAAACTGTCGCCTTCAATCGTTCGGTCGCTATAGAATATTTTAGAGTTTTTTAAAAAATGCGAAATATTCGTTTTTGAATTGTGGTGTCCTTTTTCGGTATAAATAGAATTTTGCTTACTTGTGATGGTAGATGGCCCCAACAAATCAGCAATGCCTGTATTGGTATAATAATCGAGATGGTTTGAAACCACTTTACTGTCCTTACTGGTAACTTCAACATTGGTAAAAGCCTGAAATTTTTTAGTACGCAAATAATAATCGCCAATTCTGCTTTTTAACACATTGGTTGCGTCTGTAATTGTTCCGCCACTTTTATAATAAAGTTGTTGGGTTTCTCTGTCAAATTTTAAGGTATCTGTTTGCAAAGTCATAACATCGTCTTTCAAAACCACATTTCCCCAAGAGGTCGCTATTTTGGAATTTGCGTCATAATCGGCATATTTACTGGTTTGCACAATGGTGTCACCCTGATTTATAACAACATTTCCCATCGCTTTCACCAACTTTTTTTCCTGATAAATATAGGCTTTGTCGCAACGTAATGTTGCCCCCGCGTGTTCTATAAAAACATTTCCAACAGAGATTGTTGCGCCAGGATATTCTGGTTTTACAAATGTGTTATCAGCACTTAGGATTTTAATTTTTTTTGCTTGAGAAAACCCTGAAACACTGATAAATATTATAACGATAAAAAGTAATTTTTTCAAACTTATTTTATTTTGTACAAAACTAATGAAAAAGAAGGATGTAATTTCAAAACAGATTAAAATAAAAAAGCTTCAAATTTTGAAGCTTTTTTGTTTTTTATCTTATGATTGTTTGCTTTCGGTCTGGACCTACGGAAACAATTTTTATGGGAACTTCCACAAAATCTTCTATAAACTTAATGTAATCGGTCAATTCTTTTGGCATTGTTTCCGCACTTGTCATTCCTGTTAAATCTTGCTCCCAACCTTTAAACTCGGTATAAATTGGTGATACATTGTGCTCTTCAATATTATAAGGCAAATGGGTAATTTCTTTTCCCTGATAGTTGTATGAAGTACAGGCTTTTATTGCTGAAAACCCTGAAAGAACATCACCTTTCATCATAATTAATTGGGTGACACCACTAATTTGAACGGCATATTTTAATGCCACCAAATCCAACCAGCCGCAACGGCGTGGTCTTCCTGTTGTGGCTCCAAATTCTTGCCCAATTCTTCCCATTGTTGCACCGTCTTCATCAAATAATTCGGTAGGAAATGGCCCTGAACCAACTCGCGTGGTATAGGCTTTAAATATTCCAAAAACTTCACCAATCTTATTTGGTGCGATGCCTAAACCTGTGCAAGCACCGGCTGCAGTTGTGTTTGATGAAGTTACATACGGATATGTTCCAAAATCGATATCTAACATAGAGCCTTGTGCGCCTTCCGCTAAAATGGTTTTTTTGTTTTTTATGGCTTGATGTAGATATTCTTCACTGTCTATAAAAGGAAGTTGTTTTAAAACGGCAATAGCTCCAAAAAATTCTTTTTCCAATTCCGGTAAATCGTATTCAATTTCAACTTTAAAGAATTCAAGCATTCTAAGGTGTTTCTCCGTCAATGCATGATATTTTTCTTTCCAGTCTTCCAATTCTAAATCTCCAACACGCATACCGTTTCTACCGGTTTTATCCATATAAGTTGGCCCAATTCCTTTTAAGGTAGAGCCAATTTTGGCTTTTCCTTTTGAAGTTTCACTGGCCGCGTCTAACAATCGATGGGTTGGTAAAATTAAATGCGCTTTTCTGGAGATTAACAATTTAGATTTTATGTCTAAATTAAATTTTTCTAGCTTTTCTAATTCTTTTTTGAAAATTACCGGATCAATTACAACGCCGTTACCAACAAGATTCATCGCATTTTTATGAAAAATACCTGAAGGGATGGTGTGTAAAACGTGTTTGTGTCCATCAAAAATTAATGTATGCCCTGCGTTTGGACCTCCTTGAAATCTAGCAATTATATCGTAGTTGGACGTGAGGACGTCTACAATTTTGCCTTTTCCTTCATCTCCCCATTGCAGTCCTAATAATAAATTTACAGCCATTTGCTTAATTATATATGTTAATTGTTGTTTGTTTTCTTTGTTCCGTAGAAATAAAGTGAGTGTTTGTGAATGTCAATATTAAAAGTTTCTTCAATCGTTTTTTTAATAATTTGAACTCTTGGGTCGCAAAATTCAATAACTTCACCGGTATCGGTTAATATAACATGGTCATGTTGTTTGTCGAAATAGGATTTTTCGTAGAATGCCTGATTTTGGCCAAACTGGTGTTTTCTGACCAAACCTGATTCCAATAATAATTCAATGGTATTGTAAAGTGTTGCCCTGCTCACCCTATAATTTTTATTTTTCATCTGGATATAGAGTGACTCAATGTCGAAATGATGGTCTAAATTATAAATTTCTTGCAAAATAGCAAATCGCTCAGGCGTTTTTCTATGGCTGTTTGATTCAAGAAAACTAACAAAAACAGCCTTTACAATCTTTTGATCTTCATTACTCATAATTATCTTAATTGCGTTTTAAAACTGAACAAATTTAAAGCTATTTTTTTAATAAAAGGGTAGGTAAGCAGCATATTTATTAAATTGAATTGCGAACAAATTTAATGTTTATATATTCTATCTACGGTATGAATTCCCTCAATTTTTTTAATATTATCGCATAATTTTTGAAGTTGTGACCTGTTTTTTACGCTCACGGTAATATTTCCTTCAAAAAGACCATCATCGCCCGAAATATTTAAATTGTGAATATTTACGCTCATATTGTTTGAAATAATTTGTGTAATCTCATTGACCATACCTACATGGTCAATTCCATGAATTTTTATAATGGCCTTGTATTCCTGCTTTGAGGAGTCTATCCATTTGGCAATTAGTACTCTATATGCATAATTGGCCTGTAAACTAATAGCATTCGGACAATCTTGTTTGTGAATTTTAATTCCGTCGTTAATGGTAATAAACCCAAATACTTTATCACCTGGAATGGGGTTGCAGCAAGGCGACATTTTATAATCCAATTGTTCTTCTTCTTTTCCGAAGACCAAAGAATCATATTTGTCTACAATTTCATCTTTTTCAATGAATTCTTGCTTGGTTGCACTACGTTTAATTCTGTTTTTAAAAAAACTTACAAAAGCATTGTTTCGTTTGCTGATAAATTCTTTGAGCAATGGGTTGTCAATTGAACCAATTCCAACTCTGTAAAATAAATCTTGGCTTGTTCGCAGTTTAAAATACGTTACAAGTTCATTGACCACTTTTTCATTGAGCTCAATTTTTAAATGCTTTAATTTGCGCGTTAAAATCTCTTTTCCTTCCTCGGCAATTTTCTTCTGACTTTCTTTTAAGGCATTTTTTATGCGATTTCGCGCTCTGGCGGTTACCACAAAATCCAGCCAGCCAATGGTTGGTTTCTGACTTTTTGATGTGATTATTTCTACCTGGTCGCCACTTTGCAATACCTGGCTTATAGGTTTTAATTTTCCGTTTACTTTTGCGCCCCTGCAGTTCATTCCAACTTGTGTATGAATGGCGAAGGCAAAATCCAATGCAGTGGCATTTTTTGGCAGGGCTTTTAAATCGCCGTTGGGCGTAAACACAAAAATTTCTTTGGCATAAAGATTCAATTTAAAATCCTCCACAAAATCCAATGCGCTGCCGTTGGCATTTTCAAAAGATTCCTTAATTTTATTCAACCAATCTTCCAAACCGCTTTCCCGCTCATTTTGGTTTTTATATTTATAATGGGCCGCATAACCTTTTTCGGCAATTTCATTCATTCTTTCTGAACGAATTTGCACTTCAACCCATTTTCCCTGCGGGCCCATAACCGTAATATGAAGTGATTCGTATCCGGTCGATTTTGGTTGGCTAATCCAATCCCGTAACCTGCTTGGGTTTGGTCTAAAATGGTCTGTTACAATAGAATATATTTTCCAGGCATCAAATTTTTCATCTTTATCAGTTGATTTATAAATGATTCTTATGGCGAATTTGTCATAAATTTCATCATAACTCACGCCTTGGGAAAGCATTTTTTTATGAATGGAATAAATTGATTTTCTGCGGCCTTTTATATCATATTCAAACCCTTCCTTATCTAAAGTTTCTCTGATAATATTGGAGAATGTTTCAATATATTTATTCTGTTCTTCCTTGCTTTGTGTAACTCTGTCTCTAATTTCATTATAAACTTCAGGTTCGGTATACTTCAACCCAAGATTTTCCAATTCTGTTTTTACGTTATAAAGACCCAAACGATGCGCAAGCGGCGCATAAATATACAGAGTTTCCGAGGCAATTTTCACTTGTTTGTCTGCCGGCATCGCATCCATCGTTTGCATATTGTGCAACCTGTCGGCAATTTTTATCAAAATAACCCTTACATCGTCATTTAAAGTCAGGAGCATTTTTCTGAAATTCTCTGCCTGAACAGAAGCATCCTGATCTTTCTTTAAATGAGAAATTTTTGTCAATCCGAAAACAATTTTGGCAACAGTTTCGCCAAACATTCGCTCAATATCCTCAATAGTATAGGTGGTATCTTCCACAACATCATGCAATAAAGCCGCGATAATGGAAGTGGCGTGTAGCCCAATTTCGTAAGCAACAATTTTGGCTACAGCAATAGGATGAAATATATAAGGCTCGCCGGTTAAACGGCGCTGCTGGCTATGTGCTTCCAACGCCAACTTAAAAGCCTTTCTAATTTCTTTTTTGTCGGTATCCGTAAATGTTTGATAGGCGCCTTTCAACAAATCCTTGTAGCGCCTTGCAATCTCCTTATTTTCTTCTTCTATGGATAAATTGTATGTCATCGCTTAAAAATACTGATTAAAATTGATTAATCAATTATTTGCATTTATTTTTTCAAATTTAAGAAACGTTGCAGTAATGTGGGATGGGAGTAATGAATTTTTACATATAGGGGATGTGGCGTTAAATTACTCAAACTATTTTTAGACAATTTTTTTAAGGCTGATATCAAGGCATTTGCATTGAAATTTGTTTTTGCATAATCATCTGCCTGATATTCAAATTTTCTGGATAAAGCGTTTATCAGCAGGCTTGTAATTTCAGAAATAGGAACATATAAAATGCCAATGGCAATAAGTGCGATATGAAAACTGGCGCTTTCAACACCCAAAGCCCGAGACAAGGTTTCATTTCCCACCAATAATGATAAAATATAGAACGTTAACCCAGTTGATAAAATTGAAAAAAACAGGTTGTAAATGATGTGCTTTTTCTTGTAATGTCCAATTTCATGCGCCAAAACAGCCACAATTTCATCGGTTTCCAAATCATTTATCAAGGTATCGTAAAGCGTAACGCGTTTTTGCTTTCCGAATCCCGAAAAATAGGCATTTGCTTTTGTGGATCTTTTAGAGCCATCAATCACAAAAACATTGTCGAGTTTAAATCCCACTTTTTTCGCAAAATTTTCAATGTCATTTTTTAATTCACCATCTTCCAATGGCGTTTGTTTGTTAAATATAGGAACAATCAATTTTGAGTAAAAAAGATTCATAAAAACGGTAATAAAAGTCATTAATCCCCAGGCATACAACCAAAAATTTGTGGTTGTGAGTTGATAAAACCAAGTGATTAGCGCCAAAACGCCGCCCCCTAGAAAAATTATCATCAACCAACTTTTAATTTTATCTAAAACAAATGTTTTTTTTGTGGTTTTGTTGAAGCCAAATTTTTCTTCAATCACAAAGGTTGCATAATAAGAAAACGGAAGTGAAAATAGATCACTTGCAAACATAATAATTCCGAAGAAAATTAAGGTAATCACAATGGTATTGTCCGAAAAACTTCGCGCTATTTGGTCGACAAATGCAAAGCCTTCAAATATAAAAAACAATAGTGTAGCAATAATTGAAATGAAGCTTGTCACCACTGAAAATTTATAATTGGCTTTTTTGTAAGCCTGAGATTTTAAATATTCTTCTTCATTATAAATACCTTTCAATTCTGGCGGAATGGCATCATTAAAATGTTTTGCATTTAAGGAATCCATAAAAGTGTCAAACAAAAATTTAACAATAATAATGGTGATTAGAATATAAAATATCGTTTCTGGAGTCATTTTTTCTTGTTTAATCGTTTATTTATTTAATCGTGTAATCGTTGTTTTAGTCCGTTTTCTGAATTAACAAGTACTACCTGTTTCCCGTTGCCGCACCGCTTCAAACAAAATGATTGCGGCGCTCACGGAAACATTCATCGAATCTATTGCGCCACGCATAGGAATAATGATATTTTTAGAGGTGTTTTTCAACCATTCATCTGTTAATCCGGTTGCTTCTGTTCCCACAATGATGGCGCTGGGTTTTGTGTAATCTACGGTTTGATACTCCACAGAAGCTGTTAAAGCCGCCCCATAAATGTTGATATGGCGTTCCTTTAAAAATGAAATAATTTCTGAAGTTGTCCCAGTTGCAATTTGTGTTGTGAAAACACAGCCAATGCTGGAACGAATGATATTCGGATTGTAAATATAGGTTTTCGGATTGGCGATAAGCACGGCATCAATTCCTGCAGCATCCGCAGTTCTTAAAAGCGCCCCTATATTTCCTGGTTTTTCCGGTGCTTCAGCAACTAAAATTAACGGACTCTCATTTTTGAAGACAATTGAATTCAACCATAAATCTTTGCTTTTCGCCACTGCCAAAATTCCTTCTGTAGAATCGCGCAAGGCCAATTTTTGATAAACATCATTCGAAATTTCAATCACTTCAATTTGATAATTCACAGAATCAATCAGTTTTTCAATTTCTTCATAATCTATAATTGACTTGGCTGTCAAAATGGTTTGAATCACATAATTTCCCTGAACAGCCAATGAGATTTCACGCAAACCTTCAATTAAAAATGTTTGTGTTTGTTTGCGTAAACGTGATTTTTCTTTAAGCTGAACCAATTCTTTTATATACGAATTTTGCGTGCTTGTAATTTGTTTGTGCATTTTGCTGAAATAAGCCGTAAAGATACTCAAAATTAAAATTTTAAAAATGGGGCGAAAATAAAAAAAGTCTTGAAGATAAACTTGTGAACTGTACTTACTTTTAACTCAGTAA
>JAVVEF010000072.1:0-14469 GCA_032251275.1 Lutibacter sp. | reverse complement strand
AACTCTTTAATCTGAAAATTGAGGAGATATTCTTTTTTGAGAACTAATTTATTAAACCAAATTTATTTATTGTTTCTTATATAATTCAAGCGTTTTTTCAATGGCATCATCAAAGTTTTCCCAGGTTTTTTCTGAAGTTAAATCGGTGGTGATAAAAGTTTTATTAAATTTTGAAAGCAATGTAAAATACACATAACCGCCAATCATGAGCTGAAAAGCGTTATTTAAAGAGGTTTCTTTTTCATTTGTTTTAAATGTTTTGCCGAGTCTGGTATTTACAAACTTGAAAAGTTCTTTTGTATCTTCATTATTTTCTATCAATTGCCATCGTAAAATTTCCTGCGCCAGAATATTTTCCCTGATTTCTTTAGTGCCTTTTCGGGTGAAATTTTTTAAATTTTCTAAACTGTCCATATTTTCGTCAATGTCCAGCAGCGATTTAAAAAAGTCACCTTTTTGCGCAAATTGAAGCAACAAACCCTTCATTCCGCCAAAATAACGGTAAATGAGTCCTTTTGACACACCCGCTTCTTTGGCAATGACGTTAATGCCAATCCCTTGAGGTCCTTTTTCTTTTAAAATAACCAAAAAGGCATTGTAAATTTTTTCTTCTGTGGCCGCTCTGTCTTTTTTCATCTGTTTAAATTTTATTTTTTAGCGGTAACAGCTGTTGTTCGCCATTAATCATTTTTTTATGTATCAAAATTTGTAAGGCTCGATTCATTATAAATCCTTTAAATTTAAAACACAGCCCAATTGTATATTTTTTTTATCAAAAGCAGGATAATGTTCGGTCATTAATTGATGCATAAAAGGAAGCGGAACTTCATTGAATGTTCCGTAATCTTCTAAATATTCCATAAACATCTGTTCGCCGGTTTGGTCAAATTCCTGAAATAAAGAATCGTGTTCTCCGTCAAATTCAAGTGTTTTTACCTCTAACAGTTCACACAATTCTTTATTAAATGCTGGCGTTGCCTTTACCCATTTATCATTTAAAAAAATTTCCACATAGCCGTGCGGCACCAATACGTCCGATCCAAATTTTTCGATAATGTCATCAATGGCAATATGATTTTTCACTTTTGCCAGTCCCAGACGCGCCGGAATTTTAGCGGCCCTCAGGATAGAAATCAGAATAACTGCTTTATCTAGGCAATGGCCGTTTTTATGTGTAATTATTTCAGAAACTTTCCAGTCTTCGTTAATTAAACTGAATCGGTAGGGATTGTAAGGCCAATGGTCCCTTACATATAAATACGCCTTTATGGCAAATTCTTTATCCGACAACTTTTCATGTCCCTTTAAAGCACTGAGAATATTCTGTACTTTTTCATTCAAAAAGTCAAAATGAAAAGTAAGTTCTGTAAATTTTTTCGACATATCTAATAAATGTAACTTTGTAGTAACATGCAATATTATGGAATAATTTCATTAAAATCAATAAAGAAAAAATAATTAAAATTATATCGTATAAAGTTTTTATTTATATTTGTAACCACACGGTCACAACATTTTATAAATTGGGTAACCACACAATAATTTAAAAGGCAAAAAATGGAAGCGTACATTTATGATTCAGTAAGAACGCCCAGAGGCATAGGAAAAAACACAGGGACTTTATCGCAGGTAAGTCCGGTTCAGCTAGTAACCACCTTATTGAAAGCGTTAAAAGAAAGAAATAATTTAAACACAGCTTTGGTGGAGGATTTGATTTTAGGCTGTGTTACCCAGGCTGGGGAACAAGGCGGAAATATCGCAAAAGTGGCCGCGCAATGTTCAAATTACGGAGACCATTTATCGGCACTTTCCATCAATAGATATTGCGCTTCCGGTTTGGAGGCCATAAATCAGGCCGCTGCTATGGTAAAATCGGGATGGTCAAATTTAATTATTGCGGGCGGCGTTGAATCTATGTCGCGCGTGCCAATGGGTATTGATGGTTCTGCCTGGGTGATGGAGCCTGATGCGGCTTTTGGCAAATTTGTGCCGCAAGGTATTTCTGCCGATTTAATTGCGACAAAATTCGGTTATTCCCGTAACGATGTTGATATTTTTGCGGTAAGCTCCCAACAACGGGCAGCCCAAGCCCAAAATAATGGATATTTTGATAAATCCTTAATCCCTGTTACCGATATCAATGGGTTTGTGCAGTTGGCAACAGACGAATATATACGGTCCAATACAACTTTACAAACCCTCTCAAATTTGAATCCTTCCTTTGAACAAATGGGGGAACTGTTATTTGACCAAACAGCCATAGATAAATATGTGGCGGTTGAAAAAATGAACCACGTGCACCATGCGGGCAATTCTTCCGGATTGGTGGATGGCGCGGCATTAATGCTCATTGGCAATAAAGAAATTGGGAAAAAATTAGGGTTGAAACCGCGCGCCATCATTAAAATGGGCGCTGTTTTGGGAACAGAACCTTTAATTATGCTTGAAGGACCTATTCCGGCCACCATAAAAGCATTGAGAAACGCTAAAATGACCATTTCTGATATTGATCTGTTTGAAGTAAATGAAGCTTTTGCGGTGGTTCCGTTACGTTTTATGGATCAGTTGAATATCGACCATTCAAGAGTTAACGTAAATGGCGGCGCTATTGCGATGGGACACCCTTTAGGCGCTACCGGATGCATGATTTTGGGAACTGCGCTGGATGAATTGGAACGCCAGAACAAAACTACGGCTTTGGCAACTTTATGTGTTGGCGGCGGTATGGGAATTGCCACAATCATTGAACGTATTTAAAAATCTAATCACATTTAAAATGACACAACATATAAAATATAAAGTAGATGGCGACGGGATTGCTTTTGTTACTTGGGATGTTTCCAATTCTCCGGTTAACATTATGAATGAAACTACCATGCCCGAGTTTTTTACAGCCATAAAACAAGCCATAAACGATAAAAAAGTAAAAGGGATTATCATTAATTCCGCCAAAAACGATTTTATATCCGGCGGTGATTTAAAATGGTTTTTGAATTATGATAAATCAAAGCAAGAATGTTTTGATATGCTGATGGATACCAACAGAAATTTGCGACTGTTGGAAACCTGCAGCAAACCGGTTGTTGCCGCAATAAACGGAATGGCGCTTGGCGGCGGATGTGAAGTGGCGTTAGCCTGTCATTACAGAATTATGTGCAACGATCCTAAAAACAGCATAGGATTGGTGGAATGCTCGGTTGGATTATTTCCGGGAGCAGGCGGAACACAGCGTTATTTAAGAATGTTGGGGCCTCAAAAAACCATTCAATACATTACACAATCAAAAAAACTAACAGCTGAGCAAGCTTTAAAAGACGGACTTGTCAATGAAATTTGCAGTCCCGAAGAAGACATAAACGCGTTGGCAAAACAATGGATTTTAACCAAAGGAAACAGCGAACAACCTTGGGACAATAAAAAATTCAGGGTGCCGGGAACTCCGGTTGGGGTTGGGCAAATATCGGGTGTTGATGAGTTTTTTAGCGTTTCAAACGCCATGGCTTATAAAACGACCCATGGAAATTTGCCGCATATAAAAAATGTGTTAAGCGCCATTTATTACGGAGCGCCCTGTCATATAGACAAAGCCCTGGAAATTGAGGCGCGTTATTTTGTGGATACCCTGTTTTCCAAAGAAACCAAGAACATCATTCGTTCTTCGTTTGTGTTTATTGGCGATGCCGCAAAAGGAAAGTCGAAACCCAAAGGTTATGAGGTTGTTTCATTCAAAAAAATCGGTGTTTTAGGAGCGGGAATGATGGGAGCCGGCATTGCTTATGTGGGCGCTAAAGCTGGTTTGAAGGTGGTTTTAAAAGACGTGAGCATAAAAAATGCGGAACGCGGAAAGGAATATGCCAAAACGCAGGAGCAAAAATTGCTGAAAAACGGATTGACTTCAGAAACCAAAATCGTGGCTTTGCTGCAAAAAATTCAACCTTCAAATTCCGTTGATGATTTAGCCGATTGCGATTTAATCATAGAGGCTGTTTTTGAAAATGAAAAATTGAAGAATGCCGTAACCAAAGAAACGGAAGCAGTGATTGGGGAAGCGGTTATTTATGCCACCAATACCTCAACCATACCAATTTCAAAATTGGCGGAAGCCTCTTCAAAATCGGCTCAATTTATAGGTTTGCATTTCTTTTCCCCTGTTGAAAAAATGCCCTTGGTTGAAATAATTATGGGAAAGGAAACCAGCGAAAAAACATTGGCGGCCGCTGTTGATTTTGTGATCAAAATCAGAAAAGTGCCTATTGTTGTTAATGATGGCAGGGGATTTTTCACCTCAAGAGTTTTTGGGAAATTTGTGAATGAAGGCATTACGATGTTAACCGAAGGAATTCCGCCTGCCGTTATAGAAAATGTCGCAAAAAAAATAGGAATGCCGGTTGGGCCTTTGGCAATTTCTGATGAGGTTAATTTAAAATTGATGTTGGCTATTATGAGCGAAGACCCCACTTTAACGCCTCACGAAATAACCTTAAAAAACACCATTTCCGCTATTGTTGAATTCCATCAACGAACAGGGAAAAAAGAAGGGAAAGGGTTTTATGATTATCCGAAAAATGAAAAAAAATCGATCTGGAAAGGATGGGAAAAAATTTATCCGCCGCAATCCGATTTTGATGAAGAAGAAGTAGGAAAAAGAATGCTGTTCGCGATGGTGATAGACGCTTATAAATGTCTGGATTCCGGGGTGATCCGAGAACCGAAAGACGCTGATGTCGGGTCTGTTTTAGGACTGGGATTTCCCATTCATACTGGAGGCGTAATGTCTTATATAGATTATATTGGCGCTTCTGAGTTTGCTTTATATAGCGAAAAATTGGCGCAAAAATATGGGGAACGATTTAAATTGCCGGAAAGCCTAAAAATCCGAATTCAGGAAGCGGGCAACAATCGGGTATTCTATAAAAATTAACAGGAATCATAAAAAAAACAACATAAAATGCTACAAAACATTCTGATTGAAAGAAAAATATATGCATCCGAAGAACATAAAATGATGCAGGGAATGATTCAAGATTTCATTAAAAATGAAGTTATTGACCATATTGACGAATGGGAAAAAGCCGGTATGGTAAGTCGTGATATTTGGAAACGTGCTGGCGAACTGGGATTGTTATGCATGGATATGCCGGAAGAATATGGCGGTGTTGGCTTAGATTTTTCTTTTAATGCAATGCTGATTGAAGAATTTGCAAAAAAAGGAATCAGCGGACCTGGTTTTTCTTTGCATTCAGACATTGTGGCGCCTTATATCTTAAAATACGGAACCGAAGATCAGAAGAAAAAATATTTGCCCCAAATGGCAAAAGGAGAAATTATCACCGCGATAGGGATGACCGAACCCAATTGCGGAAGCGATTTGCAGGCTTTGCGAACAACGGCTGTGGATAAAGGAGATTATTATTTGGTAAATGGGCAAAAAACCTTTATCACAAATGGTTTTATGTGCGATATGGCAATCATTGCCGTAAAAACAAATCCGGGAACAAAAGAAGAAGGCATCACCTTGCTTATTATAGAAACTTCCATGAAAGGGTTCGAAAAAGGAATTCCGTTCAAAAAAATAGGGATGAAATCTCAGGATACCTGTGAATTGTTTTTTGACAATGTTAAAGTTCCGAAAGAAAACAGGCTGGGAGCTGAAAAAAAAGGTTTTAAAATTATGATGACAGAATTGGCCCGGGAAAGATTAACGGTAGGGATTGCTGCCGTTGCAAGTGCAGAAGGCGCGATTGAAGCTACCGTTGCCTATACTTCTGAAAGAACCGCTTTTAATACCCCGATTGCCGGATTTCAAAATACGCAATTTAAACTTGCCGAGTGTGCCACTCAAATGCAAATACATCAGGCATTTTTAGACCGTTGTATTGAATTGATGAAAACCCATGAATTAACGGCCGAGAGCGCTTCTATGATTAAATATTCTGCGACGGATATGTGCGGAACAGTTGTGGATGAATGCCTGCAACTGTTTGGAGGCTATGGATATATGTGGGATTACCCGATTGCCAGGCTGTATGCCGACAATCGGGTGGCACGGATTTATGCCGGCACCAATGAAATTATGAAACTATTAATTGCACGAGGTTTATTTAAAGAACTGTTCAAAAGATGAACCGAGCTTTATAAATTTTGATACATAAAGGAATGATAATGGCGAACCTGCCTGTGGCAAGCGGCAGCTGTTACCGCTAAAAAATAAAATTAGAACAGATGAAACGAGCCATACAAATTTTGACCTTCAAAGGAATGGTTAATGGCGAACTGCATCTGTTACCGCTAAAAAATAAAATTAGAACAGATGAAAGAATTACTGAAAGATTTTAAGGTAATCACAACGGTAAAAGTGCGATGGGGCGATATGGATGCTTATCAGCACGTAAATAATGTAATTTATGTGGCTTGGGGTGAAATTGCGCGCATAGATTATTTCATAAAGCTTGAGTCCGAAGCATTTTTATCCTCACCAAAAAAATTGGAATATGCGCCAATTTTAGGTTTTCAGTCGGTTAAATACATTGCGCCGCTGGTGTATCCGGATACCATTCACATCGGCACAAAAACGGAAGAAATAAAGGAGGACAGAATTGTGTTGAAATCTTTTTATTATAGCGAAAACACAAAAAAGCTGGTGGCGATAAAGACGCATGAAGTGATTATTTTTGATTATAAAACCAATCAAAAAGTCCTTGTTCCCGAGGAATTTATCAATAAAATAAATAATTTAGAAAACAAGCAAAATAAATAATAATAAAACAAACCCGGGAACTAAATATTTTTTAACCTGCCAGTCACAGGCCAATATTATTAAGTTAATGATATTGAGATTGTAGTCGGGTTCTTCATTATTAATAGAACCCGCGTTAAGGATTGAAGTGAAAATCATTTTTTTGAGGTTTTTTCCTCAAAAAAAGATTGTAACGGAAAGCCTGCCCCGCCAGCTGGCGGGGAACGCCCACCAAAACAGTAATTATTTTATTGTTTAGTTTAAATTAGCATTTAGCGAAAAAAATATTTTCCATGAAAGAAATTCAGCCATTAAGCGGCATCAAAATTATTGATTTTACGCGGTTATTGCCGGGGCCTTTGGGAACCCATTTGTTAAGCCAGCTGGGCGCGGAGGTGACCAAAGTTGAAAGTCCGAAACGAATGGATTACACGAGGTTTTACCAGCCCCAAATCAACGGTGTTTCTACTTTATTTCATTCGTTGAACTGCACAAAAACCCAACTAATAATAGATTATGAAACTACTGAAGGCTATCGGCAACTGGTGGAAGAAATAAAAAAAACAGACGTTTTGATTGAGCAATTTCGTCCGGGAACTATGGCGGCTTTTAATTTATCATTTGAAAAAGTAACCGAAATCAATCCGAATATCGTTTATATTTCCGTTACCGGATATGGACAAACAGGGGAAAAGAAAAATGAAGCGGGCCATGATTTAAATTATGTGGCGACAACCGGACTGTTGGGATTGAACAAAGATGAAAATGGAAAACCTGTAATTCCGGGTTTTCAAGTTGCCGATATTGCCGGGGGCGCCTATATGATTGTTTCAGCCTGCACAAGCGGATTGTTGGCGCAAAAAATTCATCAAAAAGCCCAATATGTAGATTTGTCTATTTTTGACGCCACCATTTCTCTTGGAGCCATTGCCCACGGCATGTTGCAGGGAAACGCCGATTATCAAAAAACGCCCTTTTTAAGCGGTTTTATGGTGAACTATAATGTGTATGAATGTGCCGACGGCAAATGGATCGCATTGGCTGCTTTTGAATTGAAATTTTGGAATTCATTTTGTGACATGGTACATCAGCCTTTATGGAAAACATCAAATACCGAAGATTTAATAAGCGGGGTTTTTGACAAGAAGAAACTGGAGCAATTGTTCAAAACGAAAACGCGTGATGAATGGGCTGCCTTATCCGCCAATGATGATGTATGCCTGTCTCCGGTTCTGGAACCAGAAGAAATATATGACCAAAAGCAAACAAAAGACAGGGCTATTTTTAAGGAGGTTAAAATTGATGACAAGACGCTAAAGGTTTATGGAAAACCCTACAAAACTTATTCAGAACTGTAAGCTGTTTATTATTGAAGTTTAGATGTTCCTTAATCAGGAACAGAAATTATACCAATTTAATTATATAATGCCGTAAAAATTTCCTAAAGTATAATGCCGATGTCGTTTTTAAGGAGCATTTATGCAACATTTAAAAACACAATCGGTATTAACTGATTGCACCCAAAATCATTCGTAGTTTTTATGCTTCTCAGATCTCCAAAAGGCCTGATAGGCATAGGTTAAATCCATTGACAAATCCCGCCATTTGATTCTTCCTGTTTCAATAGCCTTATTTAATTTTTTGAATTTTTCTTCTGATAACGGTAATTCTATTTTATTTAAATCAAGTTTTTCCATCATGTTATTTTTGTTTGAAATTATGCCGCAAGTCACACTTTGTGTTCTCGCATATCTGTTTTGACGATGTTTTTTTGAGGTTTCCTTTTTTTAAGTATTGTACATCAAATACTGAAAATAGGTTTGGAGTTTCAAATGAAATTACTTCATAAGATGCAAAATATAAGAAATTTTCGCGAGATATGCAACATTCACAAATAATTTATTTGATCATTTAGATTTAAAAAATCAAAATATTCCTGAAAATGGAGAGAAAAATAGCGCCTGTATTTAGTGGTTTTTAATGGTGAAAATAAAAGGACTGTTTGACTTAAAATTATAGGAAGCTGAAAAAACATACTGAAACAGTGATGTAATTTTTTCAACAAATATTTTTCGAGTTTTTGAAATTCAGATTTTTACCTATATTTGCAATCGAATTTTTTGAGGTTTTTTTTAAAATCTTTTCGTGTAATTTGTCATTTACCACAACTATCCTGACAATATTTCATCATTTTTCTATGAAAAAAAGGTAAAGTAAACTATTTTATAAATTTAATGAACAGCCCCAAAGTATGTCAAAATTGTTAGGCAAAATGCTGTTGACGGCATTTTTAATTTCAACAATGACTGCATGTGTTAAAGAAGAGCAACCAATAGTTGATGATGCTTCCGTGCAGTACAGTGATTTTGAAACAGAAATCATGAATCAAGTAAATAATTACAGAAACTCCATAGGTTTGGCTAAGTTATCCCGATTAAATCTGGTGTCAAAAGAAGCCGAAATACATTCGGTTTATATGCTGGAAAACGGGACTTTAAGTCATGATAATTTTGCTGTCAGAACTACAAATCTGATGAACAACGCTGATGCGCTAAGTATAGCGGAGAATGTGGCCTATGGGTATAAAACCGCCGAGGAGTTATTAAACAGCTGGCTAAATAGCGAGGTACATCGCCAAAAAATTGAGGAAGAACGCTATACTGATTTTGGAATTTCAGCAAAATATAATACAAACGGAAGTTACTATGTAACTCAAATTTTTATTGAGCGATAATCAAAAAATCGTTTTTAAGAACCTTAATTTACAATTTGGAACGTTATATTCCAATGGTAAAATTACGGTTGTTTGGCAATCAGGTAAATATATTTTAACCTAGAAAACTGCTGAGTAAAGATTGGCAGCGCCACTTCGGAAGAAATAACTGATGCGGAGGTTAAATGTCTGTCAATTGTTTCGAATATCAAATGAAATATTTTGGCATTATTTTAAGGTTTCTAATTTGTGTCGGCAATAGTAACGCAGTATTTTTGTTCAAACACTAAAAAAATATAAAAATGAACACAGTACTTAAATTTTTTGTAATCGCCTTAATGTCGAGCAGTGCATTTGCGCAATTTACACAAGCGCCATTGCCTTACGCGTATGACGCTTTAGAACCTTTTGTGGATGCGCAAACTATGGAAATTCATTTCACAAAACACCATGCAGGTTATGTAAAGAACCTCAATAAAGCGTTGAAAGAAGCGGGAATGGAAAATAACACCGATATGAATGCTATTTTGGGAAATGTTTCCAAGTATTCAACAGCAATCAGAAATAATGCCGGAGGCCATTACAACCACACCTTGTTTTGGAATGTGCTTACGCCAAACAAAAACACCAACTTATCTCCTGAATTGGCTGCCGCCATTGAAACAACTTTCGGCAGTATGGAAGCTTTTAAAACGCAATTAACGCAAGCAGCCGCAACACGTTTTGGATCGGGATGGGCTTGGTTGGTTGTGACGCCAGAAAATAAACTGGTTATTTGCTCAACCCCAAATCAGGACAATCCGCTAATGGATGATGCGCCGGTAAAAGGCACGCCCATTTTTGGCATTGATGTTTGGGAACACGCTTATTATTTAAAATACCAAAACAAACGCGGCGATTATTTACAGGCAATTTGGAATGTTTTCAACTGGGATGAAGTAAGTCGTATGTACGCGCAAACGCAAGGCAACTAAAAAATAAAAACTGACATAAAACCATTAAAAAAGAGACGTGCTTCGTCTCTTTTTTGTTTTCCTAAGGTTAATTTATCAATACGCACGATGGGTTAAGCCATTCATTTCAAAAATAAATTGATATATTTGATAGGATGTGAAATTTACATCCATTAAACAAGTTGGTAACAACATCAAACAACAAATCAAAATGAGAAAAATTACCATCGCATTGCTGGCAGGATTTATTTCTTTAATGGCTTTCGGACAAGACGTAAGCGGACAATGGAACGGAATTTTAAAAGTTCAGGGTACACAATTAAGGCTTGTTTTTAATGTTTTAAAAACGGAGAATAGCTACACGGCAACCATGGACAGTCCAGACCAGGGCGCAACCGGAATTCCGGTAACTTCAACCAGTTTTGAAAATGCCGTTTTAAAATTTTCGATTGCAAATGCAGGAATTGACTATGAAGGCATCTTGGGAAATGATCAAATTGTTGTGGGTAATTTTAAACAAAGCGGATTCACTTTTCCGATGAATTTATCTAGAGCGCTTGTTGAAAAGGAAATAATTGTTCGTCCGCAAGAGCCTGTGAAGCCTTATGCCTATTATTCGGAAGACATCACTTTTGAAAATAAAAGTGCCGGAATTACCTTGGCCGGAACACTCACATTGCCGCAAAAAGATGGCATATTTTCCGCAGTGGTTTTGATCAGCGGTAGCGGACCCCAAAACAGGGATGAAGAATTGTTGGGACATAAACCGTTTCTGGTTTTGTCGGACTTTTTAACAAAAAACGGCATTGCAGTATTGCGTTTTGATGATCGGGGCACCGCTTTGTCGAAAGGAAATTTCAATACGGCCACAACATTGGATTTTTCTGCGGATGTTGCCGCGGGCGTTCAATATTTAAAAACCAGAAAGGAAATAAATAAAACAAAAATCGGATTGATTGGCCACAGCGAAGGCGGCATCATTGCCCCAATGGTAGCCAACAATTCCAACGATATTGCTTTTGTCCTATTGCTGGCAGGAACCGGAATTCCTGGCGACCAGCTGCTTTTGTTGCAACAGGAATTAATAGGCAAAGCTGCAGGAATGCGCAATGAAGATTTACAAAAAGCACACAAAATAAATAAGGGCGCTTTTGAACTGGTTACCAAATCCACAAATACCCCACAGTTAAAAACGGATTTAACAACCTACCTGAAACAAGCTTTGGCTGCCGACCCAAATGCCGCTAAAATTGCCGGAATGAGTGAAGAAGATTATATAAAATTGCAAGTCGACCAAATTTCGAGTCCTTGGATGCAATATTTTATAAAATACAATCCTGCACCAGCTTTAGAAAAAGTCCGATGTCCGGTATTGGCACTTAATGGCGAAAAAGATTTACAGGTTCCGCCAAAAGAAAACTTGGAAGCCATAAAAAATGCGTTGGCAAAAGGCGGAAACAAAAATGTGACCACCAAAGTGTTGCCAAATTTGAATCATTTATTTCAGGAATGTGAAACAGGTTCGCCAAGTGAATATGCCGTGATTGAACAGACATTTTCGCCTTCGGCTTTAACGGAAATATTAAATTGGCTTCAAATTCAGATCAAATAAAAAAGGGTTTTCATTTTAATTGAAAATCCCGTTTGGCACCAATCAATCGCAATCAACCCTAATTTTAAAAAGAAATGTTTTAATAGATGACGTCCTTAATTTTTCAACAAATTTTAGACACAAAAGACAAGTATTGCGATGGTGCGATGCTTATTTATATTGAAGCTTTTCCGCCGAGCGAGCGGCAGCCACTTGCTAAAATCAGCGAAAGGATAGCCGCCGGAAAATCACAATTATTTGTTGGAATTATTGATAAAGAGGTTAGTTGTATGGCGTTGTTATGGGATTTCAGCAATACGGATTTTACGTTGTTAGACTATATGGCGGTTGCAGAAAAGCACCAAAACAAAAATTTTGGAAGCAAATTATTTCAATTTCTTGTTGATAAAGTGAAGAGCAACCATAAATTTCTGCTGCTTGAAGTTGAAAATTATTTGTTTGGCGATAACAGGGAACAGCGGAAAAAACGCATTAATTTTTATCTTAAAAATGGATCTTATCTTCTGGGAAACGTTCCATATATGTTGCCGGCTTTAGACAATTCGTTGCCATTGGAAATGCTGCTGATGATTTCGCCAAAACACAAAAGTACGCATCTAAATAAATCGGAAATAGAAATTTTAATAAAGCGTTTGTATCAGGAAATATACGAAAAATCAGAAAATGATGTATTGTTAGTTTCTGTATTGAAAAAAATTCCCACTAAAATCAACTTAGTCAATAAGATGATTGGCTAACAACGATTGCTGTTGGCAATAATAAAAATTCCCAAATTGGGAACTATTTAGTATATTTGCATTGTTAAAGATTAAAATGTGAGAATAATATCGAGACGAACACTCCGAGAATTTTGGAAAAAAAACGCTGATAGTGAGCAACAATTAAAAGCTTGGTTTCGTGAAACCGAAAAAGCATCTTGGAAAAACATCAATGAATTAAAAGTTGACTATCCGAGTGCAAGTGTTTTAAAAGACAATAAAATAGTTTTCAATATTAAAGGAAATAAGTATAGAATAATTGTTAAAATTAATTTTGAATTTCAAATATCTTGGATACTATTTATCGGAACTCATTCAGAACATGATAAAATTAATGCTAACGAATTATAATTATGGAAATTAAACCAATAAAAAACGAAACAGATTATCAACAAGCTCTTGAAAGGCTTGAATTGATTTTTGATGCAAAAAAAGGAACAAAAAAAGGAGATGAACTTGAAATCCTAACTATTCTAATTGACAAATATGAGAATGAAAACTTCCCTATCGGAATGCCAGATCCTATTGAAGCAATTAAATTCCGAATGGAGCAAATGGGAATGAAACAAAAAGACCTTGCTGAACTCATCGGTTTT
The DNA here is from genome assembly GCA_032251275.1 of Lutibacter sp. Lineage (GTDB taxonomy): Bacteria > Bacteroidota > Bacteroidia > Flavobacteriales > Flavobacteriaceae > Lutibacter. The sequence goes on along the minus strand of JAVVEF010000072.1, from coordinate 1,101 downwards.
AAAAGTCGTGTAAGTGAAATTTTGAATAAAAAACGAAAATTGACTTTGGAAATGATTCGAAAAATAAGTGATTCTATGCATATCCCTACTGATGTTTTAGTACAAGAATATATTATCGATTAGAAAAAATGTTGCCGTCACCTCATATAATTTATGCCCAAATCGGATTTTGTACGAACCGCAAACATCCTATAATAATATAGCGTTGGCGAAAAAATCACCTATTTTTAAGGCACATGCTTCATACAAACTCGTTGAAGCTATTTTAATTATTTGCCAGCCACAGTTTTCGTTCAAATAGATCTATTCCGCCTCAACAATCACCACTTTCGGATCAACATCATCTGCCCCGTGGGTCAGTTTTTTCAACTTTTTAACAAACAATACCAACAGCAATCCGAAGGAAACACAAAAGATCAATACACCCATAAAAATGGCGTATTCACCTGCATTTTGGGCGGCTTCTCCAATATAACCCGCTACCTTATTTCCCACTCCGGAAACCATAAAATAAGCGCCCATCATTAAGGAGGCATATTTTAAAGGCGCCAGTTTGGTTATAAAAGACAAGGCCACGGGCGAAATGCTCAGTTCACCGATAACGTGCAAAAGATAGGCGCCAAACATCCAGTAAATGGACGCTTTTCCATCCAAAGAAGAGGCGGTTTCAATCGCCGCGCCTGCCAGCAATAAAAATCCCAATCCGGTGATAATGGTTCCTATCCCCATTTTAAAAAGCGAAGAACTTTCCCGCCCTTTTTTGCGCCATCTGGTCCAGAAATAAGCAACAGGCACACCCAATAAAATCACATAAAAAGCGTGCAAAGCCTGTAAAAAACTCGCGGGTACTTCAAAGCCAAACATCACCCTGTCAATTTTGTCTCGGGCATACAAATTCATCAATCCGCCGGCTTGTTCATAAGCGCCCCAAAAAACAATCACAATGATAAACGACAACACCAACACAATCATTCTGTCTTTTTCTACGGCAGTGAGCGGAATGCTTCTGTTTGTGCCACTTTCCCGTTGTGCAGGCACAAAATTCCCCACAGTGGTCAAATATTTTTGTCCCCAAACATACACTATTTGTCCGATGGCCAT
>JAVVEF010000071.1:0-14514 GCA_032251275.1 Lutibacter sp. | reverse complement strand
CAATGCAAATGTTAAAATAATGTTTTTTGAGGTGAGTATTGCGTAAGGTGAGTCATTAAAAGTGACTATGAACCAACATCCACCAAAAAACTACTTGATAGAATCTATATTAGTGACCATTTTTTGCTGTTTGCCTTTCGGAATTGTGGGTATCGTAAATGCCGCACAAGTAAACAGCAAATTTGATTTGGGAGATTATGATGGCGCTATAAAAGCATCCAAGGAAGCACAGAAATGGATGACTTGGGGAATTATTTCTAGCCTTGTTATTGGCTTTTTTTACCTCATTTTTGTTTTTGCATTAGGCGGTTTGGCAATGATGGGAGATTTTTAAAAAAATATGCTAAAGAAATTTAAATGGTTCGCATTTATTTTTGGAGGATTAAGCTTGATGCTATTTTATTTTTTCACCAACCCGAATGTAGTCGGCTATCTTCCTGAATGTCCTTTGTATTTTACTACAGGTATTTATTGTCCGGGCTGCGGTAGCCAACGTGCCACACACCAACTTTTAAATTTTAATATTTTTGGTGTTTTACAGCAAAATATACTGTATTTTATAAGTTTATTAATTTTGGGCTACCACTTTATTGTTACAGGCAGTAACAGGATTTTTAAAAAGCAACTTTACAATTATGTGTATCATCCAAAAATGCCTTTGGTAATTTTGACAATTATTATTATTTTTTGGATTCTTCGTAATATTCCTTATTACCCTTTTAATTTGCTGGTGCCAAACTAAATAAGCACCCAAATAGATGCTTTTAATTGCTAATTTTTATTCGATTTATTGTATTTTACTAAAATCCGTATCCATTTGTATATAGTCTAAAAACTCTCTTTTGGTTTCAGCCTCCTTAAATTTTCCGCCAAACTCTGAGGTTACGGTGCTGCTTTCAATGTCTTGAACACCTCGGGAATTTACGCACAAATGTTTGGCGTCAATAACACAGGCAACATCAAGCGTTCCCAAAGCTTCTTGCAACGATTGCACCACTTGCATGGTTAAACGTTCCTGAACTTGTGGCCGTTTTGCAAAATAATCCACAATACGATTCATTTTAGACAACCCGAGGACATTTCCGTTAGAAATATAAGCTACGTGCGCCCTGCCCACAATTGGCAATAAATGATGTTCACAGGTTGAATAAACAACAATGTTTTTTTCCACCAACATTTCGCCATATTTATAATTATTGTCGAATGTCGATAATTTGGGTTTGTTGGCCGGATTTAACCCGCCAAAAAGTTCATTTACAAATGATTTCGCCACTCTTTTTGGGGTTCCTTTTAAACTGTCATCATCCAAATCCATACCCAAAGTTATCAAGATATCTTTTACGCTTTCTTGAATTCGCGCAATTTTTTCGTGGTCTGAAATATCAAAAGCATCAGCTCTCAAAGGTGTTTTAGCAGAGGACCCTACGTGATCATCTCCCATTTCATCAATTCTATTTATCATTATGTTTTTACCTTCAAACATTTTTATTCATTAAAGAAAGTGCAAATTTACAATATATTTTAAAGTTGCGCCGTGATTCTAATTAATTCTTTTAAGTCGCAAACATCCTGTTCGCCACTTTGCATATTCTTTAAAGTATAAACATTTTTTTTAATTTCGTCAGCGCCAACCATAACCGCATAAGGAATTTCTCTTTTATTGGCGTAATTCATTTGTTTTTTCAATTTGGCGCTGTCGGGATACAATTCCGATTTAATGTTGTTTTTTCGCAATTCAACCAAAGCTTTCATACAAAAAGCAGCTTCGGTATCGCCAAAATTAATAAAGAGTACTTTTGGTTTTGGCAACTCCAAATCTGTAAATAAATTCAATTCTTCCAACACCAAATAAATACGGTCCAGCCCGAAAGAAATACCAACGCCGCTCATATCATTTAAACCAAAAATACCGGTTAAATCATCATATCTTCCTCCGCCGCCAATTGATCCCATATTTACGCCGTCTGGCGCAGAAACTTCATAAATAGCACCGGTGTAATAATTTAACCCGCGCGCCAAGGTAACGTCAATCACCAAATTAGCCGATTCCAATCCGAATTTTTCCACATTGTCAACCACAAAACGTAAATCTTCGACGCCTTTGGTACCCTCTTTCGATTCAACCAATAAAGTCTGTAATTGGTTTAATTTTTCCTGATTGCTGCCGTGAAAATTAAATAAAGGTTTTACTTTTTCTATGGCTTGTTCAGAAATGCCTTTTTCCGTCATTTCTTTTGAAACGCCATCGGCGCCAATCTTATCCAATTTATCGAGCGCCACCGTAAAATCGATTAATTTGTCCGCAGCACCAATAATTTCTGCAATGCCAGCCAATATCTTACGATTGTTCAATTTAATGGTGGTTCCAGGCAAATTTAATTCGCTAAAAACGGCATCATACAATTGCACAAATTCAATTTCCTGCCACAAACTTTTGCTGCCAACCACATCGGCATCGCATTGGTAAAATTCTCTAAAACGTCCTTTTTGCGGACGATCAGCGCGCCAAACCGGTTGCATTTGGTAGCGTTTAAAAGGAAATTCTATTTCATTTTGGTGTTGCACCACGTAACGCGCAAAAGGCACCGTTAAATCGTAACGCAAGGCTTTTTCCGAAATTTTTGAGGTAACTTTTAAACTGTCTTTTACATGAAGCAGCGCATCATCAACCTTGTTCAAATAATCTCCTGAATTCAATATTTTAAAAATCAACCGATCTCCTTCTTCCCCATATTTTCCCATTAAGGTTTCAGAATTTTCAAAACTTGGCGTTTCTATGGGTTGAAATCCGTAAGTTTCAAAAACCTGTCGGATTGTTGAAAATATATAATTTCTTTTTGCCACTTCGTAAGGCGAAAAATCGCGGGTTCCTTTTGGTATGCTAGGTTTTTGTGCCATGTTTAAAAATTGTTGGTTTAATTCGAAATAGAACAGCAATTGACAGTTATTTTTTGGCGTTACCCTTTGGGGCGGGCTTTACGTTACAATCTTTTTTAAAGCTGAAAAAGCTTCAAAAAAGGATTTTCACTGCAATCCCTAACGCAGTTGATGCTTTTTAAAAAATTTAACCAAATTAGTTTGCAAATATCTAAAAATTAAAAAACTATTTAAAGGTTTTCCAACATTGATTTTTCTTTTGCCGAAAGCGGAACTTCATTTTCGAATTTCTGCTTTGTTGGATAAACTGCCAAAATCATCAGGATTAATATTCCAACCAAAATAAAGTAGAAACTGTTGCTGGATTCCATCACAAAAATAATGCACATCAACGCCGGAAATTCCAACATGGCCACCCTAAAAATATGTGCTGTACTGTATTTTACCGCTTTTTGCGACAAATCGGCATCTGCAGGAATTTGTTTTAACAGTTTGGCATATAGGTACTTACTTGACAAATTTCCTACAAAAGAAATAAGAATGGCCATATATAAAAACATTTTATCTTCCTGATAAGAAAAAAACAATTGGTCTCCCGCATTTAAAGCCACATACGCCGCAAAGATGACGATGATAAACAATAAGGAAAAATGAATTAACTGTAACGATTTCATAAAATTTCTTGGTTGTCTGTTGATATAGCTCATTGTTAAAATGTTAAATGTTATACGTTATTTGTTATTAACTTAAAAATCAATTCAATAAGTGTTGTTGTTATTTTTAAAAATGGCATTTGCTTTTTCCAAATCTTCGGGCGTGTCTATGCCGATGGCAATTTGATCGGTTTCAACCATTTTTACATTTAATCCGTTGGCCAAAAAACGAAGGTTTTCCAGTTTTTCTGATGCTTCCAGCCTGTTCATTGGCAATTCGGTGAATTTTAATAAGGCTTCTTTTCTGAATGCATAAATCCCGATATGCTTAAAATAAACGGCAAAAGATTCGTCTCTCGGATACGGAATTGGCGATCGTGAAAAATACATCGCAAAATTTCGTTCATCGGTCACAACTTTTACGTTATTAGGATTGTCAATTTCAATTTTATCATCCATTTTTAGCATCAAAGAAGCGATGTCAATTTCATTTTTTACATCATTTTTAAAAACTTCCAATAATTTCAACAGCGGTTCTTTTTTTGTGAAAGGCTCATCGCCCTGCACATTTACAACAATGTCAACGTCCATATTTTCTATGGCTTCCGCAATCCTGTCGCTCCCAGATTCGTGCTCCTTTTTACTTTTTATCGCTTTTCCTCCGTTTGAAATTATTTCATCAAAAATGATGTTGCTGTCGGTCACCACATAAACTTCATCAAACAAATTGGCGTTTTTTGTTGCTTCATAGGTTCTTAAAATAACCGTTTTTCCTGCCAAATCTTTCATTAATTTCCCCGGAAATCGGCTGGCCTCAAAGCGTGCGGGAATCATTGCGACAATTTTCATTCTTTTCTTGCTTTTTCTTTTAATTCCTTTATTTCTTCTACCTTTTCTTTGAGTTCTTTTTCCTTTATTTTTAATTTTTTCAATTCTTTTTCTTTTAAATAATTATTTCTCTGAAGCCTGTTGATACTGGCATTTAACTCGAAGCCCAACAACAAAATAATGGAATTTAGCCAAACAAAAAGCATCAATACCAATAAAGTTCCAATGGAGCCGTAAAGTTGGTTGTAAGTCGCAAATTTTAACACATAAACAGAAAACAATCTGAACATCAATAAGGTTAACAGCGTTGTTAAAATTGCGCCAGGTGTAAAAAAAGATTTATGTTTTACCTCTTTTGCGCCATATTTATACAATACCGAAACAGAAAAAAATATCAATACAACCAGCAAAAAGTACCGGCCTTTTTCAATCCAATATACATCGTCTTCCAACCAACCTCTTGCTTTTAAATCATTTATCCCTATTTCAAAATAAACCGTTACCGCAACCACAACAGCCAAAATAACTGAAAGTACTATCGCTATGAGCATAGAAATAAAATATTGCCGCAAAATGCTCCGCATTTCTACCACATGATAGGAGTATTCGAATCCGGCAAAAATAGCGCTTACCCCGTTGGCCATTAAAAAAATAGAGGCTATAAATCCGAATGAAAGCAATCCGCTGTATCTGGTATTTACAATATCTCTTATGACGCCTTCAAAGGAACTTGCAGTATTTGGAGGTAACAAACTTTCTATCATAAACAAAAAATCCTGCTGAAATCCTTCAATGGGCACATACGGAATTACGGTAAGTATAAAAAGCAAAAATGGAAACAAAGCCATAAAAAAGCTGAATGCAATGCCTCCGGCACGAGATGTTAAAGCCCCTTTTATGATGCCAAGAAAGTAAATTTTAAGCACATCATAAAGTGACATACCCATTAAACCAGGAATTTTAACATTTTTTCCGAGCTTAACAATCCAATCCAGTTTCTTAATTCTATTTAGTAATGTTCTTATACGTTTTCTCATTTTTTAATAGGCACAAAGTTGTAAAGTGCGTTGGATTTACGTCCCGATTGCTTTCGGGATTACGATTTACGATTTTTAGAACTTTTAATCTTATCTCCAACCCTTTCTTTTGGAAAGGGAGTTTGGTTGGAATTGTATAAAATATTTTCAATCAATTAAACTGCTTTTAAACTCAAATCCAAATTATAAACGGAATGCGTTAAAGCGCCTGAGGAAACATAATCAACGCCGCATTCGGCATATTTTCTGACGCTTTCCAAATTAATTCCACCCGAAGATTCCGTCTGGCATTTGTCGCCAATTAAAGTAACGGCCATTTTGGTTTCCTCAAAATCAAAATTATCAATCAGTATTCTGTGAATGCCATCATGATTCAATATTTCCTTTATTTCTTCTATGCTTCTGGCTTCAACAATAATTTTTAAATCCAGTTTATTGACTTTTAAATAATTTTTTGTTTTTTCAATCGCTTTTGAAACGCCGCCTGCAAAATCGATATGATTATCCTTTAGCATAATCATATCATACAAGGCAAATCGATGATTTTCTCCGCCGCCAATTTTAACCGCCCATTTTTCAATGGCCCTAATGCCCGGAGTGGTTTTTCGCGTATCTAAAATTTTGGTTTTTGTGCCTTCCAGCAGTTTCGCGAATTCATTGGTTTTTGTAGCGATGGCACTCATTCGCTGCATCACGTTTAATACCAGACGCTCCGATTTCAAAATAGATTGCGAGCTTCCTTCAACATAAAAAACCACATCGCCATATTTTACAGATTCTCCGTCGCTGATCAATGTTTCCACTTTTAAATCGGCATCTACATAACTAAAAATTCGCTTTGCCATTTCCACGCCCGCAATAATTCCGGCTTCCTTAACCAACAGTTTTGCTTTTCCTTTTGCTTCTTTTGGGATACAAGCCAAAGAGCTGTGATCGCCATCGCCCACATCTTCTCTTATGGCATTGGAAATGATCAAATAAAGTTCTTTTTCAAATTGCTGCTGTGAAATCATTGGGTTTGTCTATTATCAAACAAAAATAACTTTTTTATTTTCAAAAAATTCATCTTTAATTATTTTTATATTTACCAAATGAAACGAGCCATAACAAATTTTGATATACACAGAAATCATTAATGGCGAACAGCAGCTGTTACCGCTAAAAAATAAAATGTAAACAGATGAAACGGGCATTGCAAATTTTGACATATAAAGTAGTGAATAATTTCAAACCTAACTGCCGTCAGCAATCTGTTACCGATGAAAAATAAAATTCAAACAGATGAAAATTAAACTGTTGGCCATTGGCAAAACCGATGATAAAAATTTACATACCTTAATTGAAACTTATCAAAACAGGCTGAAGCATTATATTAATTTTGAGATTGAGCTTATTGCCGATATCAAGAATGTTAAAAACCTGACCGAGGCGCAACAAAAGGAAAAGGAAGGCGAACTTATTTTAAAAAAATTAACGACAACGAATGTATTAATTTTGTTGGATGAAAAAGGAACCGCATTCAGTTCTGTCACTTTTTCTGACTATCTTCAAAAAAAAATGAATTCGGGCGTTAAACAATTGGTGCTGGTGATTGGCGGTCCGTACGGATTTTCGGAAGCCGTTTACAAACAGGCGCAAGGGAAAATATCCTTGTCGAAAATGACTTTTTCACACCAAATGATTCGGTTGTTTGTTGTTGAACAATTGTACAGGGCTTACACTATTTTAAAAAACGAACCGTATCACCATGAATAAATTAAAACTGGTTTTTGCCACAAATAACAAACACAAACTCGAAGAAGTTCAGGCGATGCTTACCAATTTCGAGATTGTGAGTTTGGCCGATATCAGCTGTTTTGAGGATATTCCTGAAACTGCGGATACTTTGGAAGGAAACGCCATTTTAAAGGCAAATTTTATCACTAAAAATTATGGATTGGATTGTTTTGCTGATGATACCGGGCTGGAAGTTGAGGCTTTAAATAACGAACCGGGCGTTTATTCGGCTCGTTATGCCGGCGAGGACAACAATGCCGAAGCAAACATAAAAAAATTATTGAACAACCTAGAAAACAATCCAAATCGGAGAGCGCAATTTAAGACGGTAATCGCCCTAAATATTCACGGAAAACAGTTTATCTTTGAAGGCGTGTGCAAAGGCAACATTTTAACAGATAAACGGGGAGAAAGCGGTTTTGGCTACGACCCTATTTTTATTCCTGACGGCTTTAACCGCTCATTTGCTGAAATGAATATGACTGAAAAAGGCAGTATCAGCCATCGCGGAAAAGCAATAGAGAAATTAGTTACATTTTTAAACGAAAATCTTTGGTAAATCCAACCAAATCATATAGAAACACATTTATTATTTTGGTGGTTGCCCTTCTGCTTATTTTTATCGTAAACATAAGTTTGGGCTCGGTTTATATTCCCTTAAAACAATTGTTTCTGGCTTTTATTGATGGTGAAGTTGAAAGAGAATCCTGGAAGTCAATATTGCTTAATTACCGGTTACCAAAAGCGATTACGGCAATTATTGTGGGATCTGGATTGTCTATTAGCGGATTGCTGATGCAAACCTTATTCAGAAATCCGTTGGCCGGACCCTTTGTGCTTGGCATAAGTTCGGGAGCCAGTTTGGGCGTTGCCATTTTAATTTTGGGCGCCTCATTTTTTGGCGGAACGATCGCCAGTTTCGCATTTAGTAGCTGGGGACATGCCATTGCGGCGAGCATCGGCGCTTTTTTGGTGCTTTCGGCTGTGATGCTGGCGGCCATAAAAGTAAGAAATACGATGTCAATTTTAATTATTGGATTGATGTTCGGGAGTTTAACTGCTTCCGTAATCAGCGTATTGGCCTATTTTAGCAGTGCAAACCAATTGCAGCAATATTTATTCTGGAGTTTTGGCAGTCTGGGAAATTTAAGCTGGAATGAAATTTTAGTGTTGTTAATCATCTTTTTGATTGGAATTACCTTCGTAATTTTCATCATAAAACCGTTGAACAGTTTACTTTTGGGGGAAAATTATGCAAAAAGCATGGGCGTTAACGTAAAACGAACCCGAAATTTAACCTTAATTTCAACCAGTTTATTAACGGGCGTAATCACCGCTTTTTCAGGGCCAATTGCCTTTATTGGTCTGGCTGTTCCGCACTTGACGAAACTGCTTTTCAGCACTTCCAACCATAAAATACTGGTTCCTGCAGTTGCCATCAGCGGCGCCATTATTATGCTGATTTGTGACAGCATTGCCCAACTGCCAACCAGTGAATATACGCTACCAATTAATGCGATAACCTCTTTATTTGGCGCTCCCATAATTATCTGGTTGCTGGTCAGAAAACGAAAAATAACCTATTGATGGATTTGAAAAACCAACATATCATAAAAACTGCCAATTTAAGCATTGGATACGCTTCGAAAAAGAAGGTAAACACCATTGCCGCAAATTTAACTATCGAAATTGACAAAGGTAAATTGGTTTGTTTGTTAGGAAAAAACGGCATCGGGAAATCTACTTTGTTAAGAACCTTAACCAAAGTTCAGCCTGCATTAAGCGGTGAAATCTTCATCAATAACAGTAATTTAAAAACTTTAAACAGCATTGATCTGGCCAAATCGCTCAGTTTGGTTTTAACCGAGCATTTGCCCGAAAGCAATCTGTCGGTTTATGAATTGGTTGCTTTGGGCCGGCAGCCTTATACCAATTGGGTCGGCAATTTATCCGAAACGGATTTAAAATTTATCGACATTGCTTTGGAACAAACCAACACAAAACATTTAAGCAATGCAAAATACTATGAGTTAAGCGACGGACAGCTTCAAAAAGTGTTAATTGCCAGGGCCTTGGCCCAAAATACCGACATTATTATTTTAGACGAACCAACAGCGCATCTCGACATTCACCATACCATTGAAACCTTGGCATTGTTAAAAAAATTAGCCGTAACGTATAATAAAACCATCATCGTTTCTACCCACGAAATTAATTTGGCTTTACAGCTGGCCGACATATTGTGGCTGATGACACCTTCAAACTTTATGGCGGACACTACCGAAAATTTAATTGAAAATAATTGTCTGGACCAACTTTTTGAATCGGACCTGATAGGCTTTAACAAAACTTTAAAGCAGTTTACGCTCTCTAATTCCTACTAATTTTGATATATTTGGAAGTTAATAAAATTCTAAAATGAAACGAGCATTACAAATTTTGACACACAATGGAATCATTAATAGCGAACAGCATCTGTTACTGCTAAAAAATAAAATTTAAACAGATGAAAAAAGATCTTTTTATCGTCTTATTTATAAGCCTTTTGAGTTTTGGCTTTAACAACACTGTTGTTGCTCAAGCAGCAGAATCTGTTGAAATAACAGGCAAATTGGCACAAAAATTCGCTGCCGGAATTACGGAAGCCGATTTAAAAACGCACTTATATATTATTGCTTCCGACGAATTTGAAGGAAGAAATACGGGAGAACCCGGCCAAAAATTGGCTGCCGAATATATTAAAGATTTTTACATCACAAGAGGTATAGCTTCTCCTTTGGGCGGAAATAATTATTTTCAAACAATTTCTACGGAACATTTAAGACCAAATTTAAAACCATCAGAAAATGTTGTTGCCTTTATCAAAGGTTCTTTATATCCTGATGAAATTTTAGTCGTTTCTGCCCATTATGACCATCTTGGAATGGATAAAGAAGGGGGAATTTATAATGGCGCCGATGATGATGGCTCGGGAACTGTGGCGGTGATGGCGATTGCCGAAGCTTTTCAGAATGCAGTTGAAGAAGGGAACGGCCCAAAACGATCGATTTTGTTTTTACACATTACCGGCGAAGAAAAAGGATTGCTTGGTTCTAAATATTATGTGAATTTTCCAATTTTCCCTTTGAAAAATACGGTTTCAAATTTAAATATTGATATGATTGGCCGCTCGGATGAAGCCAATGAAAAAGATCCAAACTATATTTATTTAATTGGTTCTGATAAATTAAGCACCGAACTGCACAATTTATCTGAAGAAATGAATAACAAGTTCACCAAATTAAAATTAGATTATACGTATAATTTGGACAGCGATCCAAATCGTTTTTATTACCGCTCCGACCACTACAGTTTTGCAAAAAATAACATTCCTGTTATTTTCTATTTCAATGGAACCCACGAAAATTATCACCGAATTAGTGATACTCCAGATAAAATTAATTATGAATTATTGGCAAAAAGAACCCAATTGGTGTTTTATACCGCATGGGAAATAGCGAACAAGGAAAATAGGATTAAGGTTGATAAATAACTAAGTTCGCAGTCAGTTTTCAGTAATTAAAAACTTAATGAATAATTTTAAACAACAGCTCTTTTAAAATATCTCCTGCCGGCAGCGCATTTGCGCCGACACCTTTGCTTTTTAAATCTGCATCACGCAGTAAACCAATGACTTGCGAAACTTTTCGCATCGGATAGTTTTTAGCTGCTGAACTATAATCTGAAACAAAAAACGGATTTACACCCAACGCTTTCGCAACACTATTGCTCGATTTATCTTTTAAACTGTGATAAATAAGCAACTGGGTAAAAAATCCGTTCAATAATGAAATGGTCACCACCATCGGATTTGCTTTCTGGTTTTGCGCAAAATGGTTGATAATTCTGTTAGCGCCCAACACATTTCTTTCTCCAACTGCCTTTCTTAATTCAAAATTGTTGTACTCTTTGCTGATGCCGATATTTTCTTCAATAGCATTTGGCGTTATGGTTGAATTTGGAGGCAAAACAATCATCAATTTATCCAGTTCATTGCTGATTTTACTTAAATCGTTGCCTAAAAATTCCACCAGCATTAATGTTGCTTTGGTGTCTATTTTATAATTTTTGCCGGCCAAAACTCTTCTGATCCAATCGGCAACCTGATTTTCATAGAGCTTTTTGCTTTCATAAACCAATCCGCATTTTTGGATGGCTTTGTATAGTTTTTTGCGCTTGTCAATGGTTTTATACTTGTATGAAATCACCAGCACGGTAGAAGGTTGCGGATTTTCGGCGTAGGAAGCCAATTTCTCAATAGTTCTCGACAAATCCTGGGCTTCCTTTACAATTACCACTTGCCTGTCGGCCATCATCGGGTAGCGTTTGGCATTGTCTATTAAATCTTCCACATCAACATCCCTTCCGTACAGCACCATTTGGTTGAATCCCTTTTCTTCTTCAGAAAGAACATTTTTTTCAATATATTCAGAAATTTTATCAATATAATACGGCTCATCGCCCATTAAAAAATAAATGGGCTTTATATTTCCGTTCTGGATGTCTGAAACTATTTTTGTTATATCACTCATTTATAAAAAAAAATTAGCATTTTTGTTGGATGCAGCCACTGAATTTACCTACATATCCTTTCAAAATCAAAAGTAGCGAAAATAAGTATTTTATATTCGATATCATTAGAAAAAAATATCTGGTTCTGACACCAGAAGAATGGGTGCGACAACATATTATTCATTATTTAATCGCAGAAAAAAACTATCCGATTTCTCTGATTGCTGTTGAAAAGAAGGTCACCGTCAACAAGTTAACCAAGCGAACGGATATTCTTGTTTTTAACGCAAAAGGCACTCCGCATATTATTGTTGAATGCAAAGCACCGTCCATAAAAATTACGCAAGACGCATTCGACCAAATTGCGCGGTATAATTTAAAATTGGAAGCCAATTATCTCATCGTTACCAATGGATTGACCCATTTTTATGCTTATATGGATTTAGAAAAGGAATGCTACGTTTTTTTGGAAACAATACCTAATTACAATTTTTAAGAAATGAAAAAATATTCAAAAATGGCTTTGGCAATTATTGTTTTTCTGATAATTGCAGTTTATTTTATTCCAACACCCAAATCAGATTTTTTCAAATTATACACCAACAACGACGAACCGGCGCAAAGTTTAAAAGAATTTAAATCGAGAGCAACTAAAGAAATTGTTGTTGATGGGGTTAATTGGATTTATTATGCAGGCGGAATTGGCGATAAAACCATATTATTTATTCATGGAATGGGCGGTTCTTACGATTTATGGTGGCAACAAATTGTGGCGTTTGAAAAAGATTATAAAGTAATTAGCTACACGCTCCCGGAAAGCATCAATTCCCTTGAAAAGGCTTCCGAAGGAATTTTAAAAATTTTAGAAGCTGAAAAAGTTGAAAAATTTAATGCAGTTGGAACTTCTATGGGCGGTTATATTACACAATATTTAGTAAGTATTATACCATACAGCATTGAAAAAGCCGTTTTTGGAAACACCTTTCCGCCAAATAATTTAATTGCAAAAAAAAATGAAACAAAGGGCAAAGTAATTCCCTATTTGCCGGAAATCTTAATTTCAAAATTGGGTGAAAAAAAATTAAATGAAGAAATCGTTCCGGCGGCTAAAAACTCACCATTGTTAAAGGCCTTTTTAGTCAGTCTGCCTTTTAGCAAACAACAATTTATAAATCGGTATTCCGTTGTTATTGACAAGTTTTCAATCTTTCCTGATAACTATGAAATAAAACGTATTCCGAAATTAATTATTGAATCTGACAATGATCCGCTGATTCAACCCGAATTGCGAAAAAAAATTAAAGAGTTATATGCAAATGCCGAAATTTTTACTTTTCATAATGAAGGCCATTTTCCATACATAAATACTTCTGAACAATACAATAAATTGCTCAGAAATTTTTTAGAAAAGGAAAATGACTATCAAATGGCAGAAAAAACAATCACAAACTATTTTGAAGGAAGAAAAAATGCCAATTTAACACAATTGAAAAGTGCTTTTTCTGAAAATGCAAACCTCCAAACAATTTCAAATGATGAACTACTGACAATCTCTTTTGAAAATTACTTAAACTCCGTAAATGCTGATGGTAGCCAACAAGCGGAAACGCTCATTTTGGATGGAGATATCACCAATAATATCGCTTATTTTAAAACTGCCTTTATTTATTCTGATAAATCTTACACCGATTATTTAACTTTGGCAAAATCACAAAATGGTTGGAGAATAATCAGTAAAACTTTTACAAAAACAAACTAATTGAAAATAGCCATCATCATCTTAAACTGGAACGGAAAACAATTGCTGGAAAAATTCCTTCCTTCCATCGTTAATTACAGCGATTTTGACCATGTGGAAATTTATGTGGCCGACAATGCTTCTGCCGATGATTCTGTTGCTTTTGTGAAACAAACTTATCCTCAGATTAAAATCATTCAAAATAACATAAACGGCGGATTTGCTAAAGGTTATAACGATGCTTTACAGTACGTTAATGCTGATGTTTATGCCTTGGTGAATTCGGATATTGAAGTGACCGACGGATGGCTTAATCCAGTTATCGCAGCTTTTAAAAATGAACCCAATACCGCCATTATCCAACCAAAAATACTGGATTACAAAAATAAAAACAAGTTTGAATATGCCGGAGCAGCAGGGGGATTTATTGACAAGTTTGGCTATCCTTTTTGCCGTGGACGAATTTTTTCTACTTTAGAAACAGATAAAAATCAATATAACGATGAAATCGAAATATTTTGGGCATCGGGTGCTTGTTTTTTTATTCGTTCCGCTGTTTTTCTCGAATTACAAGGGTTTGACGAAGATTATTTCGCGCATCAGGAAGAAATAGATTTGTGCTGGAGGGCCAAAAATTCGTCCAAAACCATTAAATATGTTGGTTCATCGACTGTTTATCACGTTGGCGGCGCTACTTTAAAAGAAGCAGATCCAACCAAAACATATTTAAATTTCAGAAATAGTTTGTTTAGTTTGGTTAAGAACTTGCCCAAAAACAAATTGGTTCCAATCATTTTAGCAAGACTTGTGTTGGATGCTTTTGCGGGATTAAAATTTTTATTGGAATTGAAGCCTCTTCATTTTATAGCAATTATTAAAGCGCATTTCAGCTTTTACAACCATTTTTCAAAAATGCTTAAAAAAAGAAATAAAACAGCTAAAAAAGCAAATTATTATAAGTTAAACAGCATTGTTTGGCAGTATTTTGTATTGGGTAAAAAAAAATAGGTTCTACCATTATTTGTGTGGATAAAGATCAAGACCTCCATGAAAA
>JAVVEF010000070.1:0-14575 GCA_032251275.1 Lutibacter sp. | reverse complement strand
ATTTTATTTTTTCAAAACGGATTTTTGCAATTTGTTGTTGTATAAATTCGCTTTCAAAGGCATCATAAAATCCGCCTTTCGCCTCAATTTCTTTGAAAAGTTCCAGGGCTTTGCCGGCTATTTTTGAACTTACTTCTTCAATATAATAACAACCATCTGCCGGATTGGCAACTTTGCCAAAGTAGGATTCTTCTTTTAGTATGGTGTAAATGTTTCCTGCAATTCTGCTCGAAAAATCTGATGCTTCATTAAATTCGTTGTCGTAAGGATCGATTAAAACGCCATCAGCATTTCCCAGGATTGCCGACATCGTTTCGGTGGTGGCACGCAATAAATTGGTGTGCGCATCGGTTACCGATTTGTTCCAGATGGAAGTTTTGCCGGTGAGTGAATGCGAAAATTCATCAATGCCGTATTTTTTCGCAATTTCCTGAAGCAAGCTGTTAAAGGCCCTGAATTTTCCAATTTCGATAAAATATTCTGAGCCTATGGCCAATTGAAAATGCAGGTTGTTAAAAATTGTTTCTAAGGAAATCCCCCGGTCTGAATATCTTTCTATAAAGCAAACCAACGAATTTAACATATAAGCAACCTCCTGAACCTGGTTGGAACCCGAATCTAAATAGGCGGTTCCAGAAATGGTAATCGCTTTAAAATTCGGAAATTCCGACGCCAATTCTGCAATTGCCGCGGCTTTGTCGCATTGGCCGGGATTCATTTTTCCTTTGGTGACATAATTGGGAATTAATTCCAGATCAAAATATCCTCTAAGGTTTTTTTTGTCGATTTTTTGCGCTGTCACAAAATCAAAGAAATCAATGGCGAAGGCAACTTCGTGAGCTTTTAAAATGAATGCCACCGCAATTTTATTCAGGTTGATACCCGCAAGCAATCTGGAAACAAGCGTACTTTCTTTAATATCGAAAAGCAAGCCGTTGATGCCTTCTTCAATTGCCTTTAAGGCGAATTTGTTGGCACTTTCTTCTGGTTGGCTTTCAAGGTGTCGATAATTGATTAAAAATTGCGAATTTTCTCCTGTATTCTTTAAATAGTCTTGTTTGTCTTCCGAAGTAAAAAAAGGAGGAATGTCAATGTTGCTTAGGTTTTTCCACACCAGTTTTTTGTTGAAATCTTCCCCTTTTAAATCAGTTTTCGCCTTTTCTGTCCATTCTTGCTTAGAAACAAGATTGAAATTTGAAAAAAGCGGTTTATTTTTATTTTCCATTTTATTTTGTGTTAATTGTGAGCCAAGCAATTACCGATTGTTGAAATATTTTCGGGCAACCGGCAATTATAAATTATAGAATATCACACCAAACTGCTGCCAAATCTTTCAAAAATGGTTTTGTCAAGATCTTCCCTGCAATCGGGATGTGCAATGTCTCTAAGCGCTTGCGAGCGCTGTTTTAGGGTTTTCCCAAAAAGGTTGGCAACACCGTATTCGGTCACCACATATCTTGCATGCGCTCTTGTTGTTACCACGCCTGCGCCAACTTTTAATGCAGGAACTATTTTTGAAACTCCTTTTAATGTGGAGGAAGTAATGGCGATAATTGGTTTTCCGCCTTTTGATAAAGCGGAACCACGCATAAAATCCATTTGTCCGCCAACCCCGGAGAACATTCTCAATCCGATGGAATCCGCGCAAACCTGGCCGGTAATGTCAATTTCTATGGCCGAGTTGATGGCGGTTACTTTTGGGTTCTGTCGAATGATGGCGGTATCATTCACATAAGTGATGTCCAGCATTTCAATTTCGGGATTGTCATCCATAAAATCATACAAGCGACGTGTTCCCATCGCAAATCCGGAAACAATTTTATACGGATTTACTTTCTTCTTTGAACCGTTTATGACGCCATTCAGCACTAAATCAACAATGCCTTCGGAAAACATTTCTGTGTGAATTCCGAGGTTTTTATGGTTGTTCAAATAGGTGAGTACCGCATTTGGAATACCGCCGATGCCCATTTGCAAGGTGGCGCCGTCATCAATGATATTGGCAATATTTTTTCCAATTTGTTTCTCGGCTTTGGTTGGTGCAGCCATATGCATTTCCTGAATTTCTTCAACAACTTCAACGCAGGCGGCAAAATTTCTTAAATGTACCAAAGCATCCCCAAACGTACGTGGCATGCGCGGATTTATTTGCGCGATGACTTTTTTCCCCATTTCAATGGCAGCAATCACAATATCTACCGAAACACCTAAGGAACAAAATCCGTGCTTGTCGGGTGGCGTAACATTCACCAAAACAATATCCAAATCCATATAGCCCAATCGGAACAAGCTAGGAATGTCACTTAAAAAAACGGGAATATAATCCACCGTAAGTCCAACCATATTCCGAATATTTCCACCTATAAAAAAAGCGTGGGTATGAAAACTTTTGCTTAATTCAGGTGCCGTATAACCGCATTCCCCTTCGGTATGCAGATGCACAACTTCAACGCCTCTTAATTCTGGCGCTCTGGCAACCATGGCTTTTATTAATGCCTGAGGTGTTGCTGAACCGCCTTGAATTAATACACGATCTCCAGATTTAATGAGCTTTACGGCTTCTTCAGCCGACAATTTGTTTGGTATGTTCATTTTATTAAATTTTAAATTCATTCTAATTTTTAAACACTGATTTTAACTTTTAGAACTTTTTATTATTTAAAACCGAATTATTTATCCTAAAAAACTCAAAATAATACCCGCAGCAATGGCTGAGCCAATAACACCGGCCACGTTGGGTGCCATAGCGTGCATCAACAGATAATTATTTGGATCCGATTTTAAGGCTTCGGCGTGCACAACCCTTGCGCTGTCCGGCACTGCGGAAACACCTGCGGCACCAATAAGCGGGTTAATTCTGTCTTCTCCTTTGAGAAACAGGTTCATAAATTTGGCAAAAAACAAACCACCCATCGTTGCAATCACAAAAGAGATGGCGCCAAGACCGAAGATGAGCATGGAATCTTTGGTGATAAATATATCTGCCTGTGTTGATGCGCCAACTGTTACGCCTAAAAGAATCGTCACAATGTCAATTAATTTGGTACGGGCGGTATCAGCCAGTCTTTCTGTTCTTCCTGATTCTTTCAATAAATTTCCGAAGAAAAGCATTCCCAATAAGGGCAAAGCGCTTGGAGAAATAAAGGTGGTTAAGATTAACGCCACGATAGGGAAAATCATTTTTTCTTTTTGGGAAACCGCTCTGGGTGGTTTCATTCTGATTTTTCGGTCTTCTTTGGAAATCAACAACCTCATTAAAGGTGGCTGAATTACGGGAACCAATGCCATATAAGAATAGGCTGCAATGGCGATTGGGCCAATAAGGTTTTTAACCACAGTGCCGTCGGCCATAATGTTAACACCATTTGCCAATTTCGAGGAAAGGAAAATTGCGGTTGGACCATCAGCACCACCAATAATACCAATTGCTCCTGCCTCCGGAAGGTTAAAACCAAGGTAAAGCGCGCCTAAAAATGTAGCGAAAACGCCAATTTGCGCTGCAGCTCCCAACAACATTAATTTCGGGTTGGCGATAAGCGACGAAAAATCGGTCATGGCGCCAATTCCCAAAAAGATCAACGGCGGATAAATACCTTTTACCACCCCAAAATACAGGTAATTAAGCACCGATCCGGTTTCGTAAATACCCGTTTGGTTTCCGGCAACAAATGGAATATTTCCAATAATGACACCTGCACCAATAGGAATTAGGAGCAATGGCTCATAATCAAATTTAATGCCCAGATATATAAATACGATTCCAATTAAAATCATAAGTAAATTTCCTGCAGATGCATTTGCAAAACCGGTGTAATTGTAAAATAGTTTGATGCCGCCTATGGCTTCATCAATAAAACGGGCACTGGTTACTTCCTCGGTTTGTGTAATTGTTGTTGACTCAGCGGTTGTTTGGGTTGAATTTAAGCCAAGTGCCGGTCTGATGAAAATCAACAATGACAGTACGCCAAAAATTAATAATATTTTCTTCATTTTTTTGTTTTTTACGAGTGTTGGGTCTTCAAATGTTTAATAATTTCAGAACCAATTGGGGTGAAAATTTTAGGTCAATTCTATCATTAATTCACTTTGCAATACTTGTTGTCCAACTTTTACGTGAACGGCACTCACAACACCCGATTGCTCTGAAGTGATGTTGTTTTCCATTTTCATGGCTTCAAGAACCAGCAAACGGTCGCCCACTTTTATGGTATCTCCAACTTTTACGTCGATGGATAAAATGATGCCGGGGATAGGCGCTAAAATTTTTGTTTTTGCAGAGCCTGGATTCACCTTAAATGGCTCTATTGGTTTTCTCGACTTCGCCAAAACCAGTGTAGGTGTTTTTGGCTTTGGCATTCCCTCTTTCATTTTTACGGAATATGAAGTTCCGTTTACTTCCAATTCTATAATATCTTCTTCGTGTGAAATAATTTTAACGATGTAATTATTTTCGTGTATTCTAAATTTAAAATTTTTCATTGTGCTTGTTGTTTCTTGTTGCGAGATTTATTTTTTGAATAATCTGGCAACTAATAATCCATAATCAGTTAAAGTCTGTTTTGAGTGCCGTATATTTTTGAACTCCAGGGCGAGTATAATTTCCGCGCTTGCCTGATGGTCAAGATCGCATTTTCATGGTCATGTTTTTCATGAAGATACAAGTGAATGGCCGTTGCTATGGCTGCGGCAATTTCTCCGGTAAATTTTTCATCGGCAGCAACAGAAATATCTTTAATTTTCCGGTCTCTTCCTTTGGTGATAATTTTGTAGATATAAAGCATAATAGGCACGCCATATTTAAAAAACAAGGACAGTACAAGCAACGAAGAAAAAACAATGAGCAGTCCGGTGATCAAAATAACATAACCTTCGCTTAATTGATCGATATATAATAGTTTAGGTATCATTATAATGGGATGTTTGAGTGTTTTTTAGGTGGGTTTACTTCTTTTTTGTTGGAAAGCAGTTCCAAAGCCCTGATGATTCTGAAACGTGTGTTTCGGGGTTCAATCACATCATCAATAAAACCGTATTTGGCTGCTACATAAGGGTTTGCGAACTTAACGGTATATTCTTCCTCTTTTTTCTCAATGTACAGTTGTTTTTCTTCCGCATCTTCTATTTTTTTAATATTGGAACCTTCCAACACTTCTACAGCGCCTTTGGCACCCATCACTGCAATTTCGGCAGTTGGCCAGGCATAATTTAAGTCGCCGCGCAATTGTTTGCAGCTCATCACATCGTGTGCGCCGCCATAAGATTTACGCAACGTTATGGTCACTTTTGGAACGGTAGCCTCACCGTAGGCAAACAATAATTTTGCGCCGTGAAGAATAATGCCGCCATATTCTTGTCCGGTTCCCGGTAAAAATCCGGGAACATCAACCAAGGTTACTAGGGGGATATTGAAAGCGTCACAAAAACGAACAAACCGTGCTGCTTTTCTTGAAGCTTCACAATCTAAAACCCCTGCGTAATATTTTGGCTGATTCCCAACAACACCAACCGATCGGCCATTGAATCTTGCAAATCCGACAACAATATTTCGGGCATAATTTCTGTGTACTTCTAAAAATTCAGCATTATCAGTAATTGTAGTAATAACATCAAGAATATCATAAGGTTGGTTTGGATTTTCGGGAATAATTTCATTGAGCACATTTTCCAATCTGTCGATGGGATCGTCACATTTAATACTTGGTGGTTCTTCCAGATTGTTCGATGGCAGGTAACTGATCAGTTTTCTGATGAGTAACAGGTTTTCTTCATCATTTTCAGCAAGAAAATGTGAAACTCCCGATTTTGAGGAATGAATTTGTGCACCGCCCAATTCTTCGGCACTAACAACTTCTCCTGTAACCGCCTGCACCACTTTTGGGCCGGTAACAAACATATAACTTGTTTTGTCGGTCATAATGGTAAAATCAGTTAACGCCGGAGAATAAACCGCGCCACCGGCACAAGGTCCTAAAATGGAAGAAATTTGCGGTATCACACCAGAAGCCATAATATTTCTTTGGAAAATTTCGGCATATCCGGCCAAGGATCTAACGCCTTCTTGGATACGTGCGCCGCCGCTGTCGTTCAATCCAATTACGGGAACGCCAATTTTCATGGCCATATCCATAATCTTGCATATTTTTAATGCGTAAGTTTCAGATAGCGATCCGCCAAAAACGGTGAAATCTTGAGAGAATACATAAACAATTCTGCCGTCAATCGTTCCGTGGCCTGTAATAACGCCATCAGACAGGTAAATTTCTTTATCCAGTCCAAATGATTTTGTTCTGTGGGTTACAAACATATCAAATTCTTCAAAACTGTTTTCATCCATAAGAATGTCTATACGTTCCCGCGCGGTCAATTTACCTTTTGCGTGTTGTGCTTCAATGCGTTTTTCGCCTCCGCCCAGTCTTGCTTCAACTCTTTTTTCAATGAGTTCGTTAATTTTATCTTGATTTGCCATTATTATATAATTTTCTTATCTTTTTATGCTGATGAATTTTCTTTGCCTTCTATGATTGGCGGAAGTGTTGCTATTTTTGTTTCGAACAAAGTTCTGTAAGCACGCCATGGGTTGATTTTGGATGCAGAAAGCCGATATCCAATCCTTCAGCACCTTTGCGCGATTCTTTATCAACAAGTACAGCACCGCGCTGCTCAGCCAGTTTTAAAGCTTCCGTAGCATTGTCAACAGCAAAAGCAATGTGGTGAATTCCTTGTCCTTTTTTGGCGATGAATTTGCCAATGGGTCCTTCCGGCGAAGTACTTTCCAGCAATTCAATTTTTGTGGTACCTACCAAAAAAAAGGCTGTTTTCACCTTTTGGTCAACAACCTCTTCTACCGCATAGCATTTTAACCCCAGCACTTCTTCATAGTATTTAATGGATTCTTCTAGGCTGTCTACTGCTATCCCAATGTGTTCTATTTGTGAGATATTCATTAATATAGATATTTTAGACGTTAAATTTTAATTAATCCCAAAATTGGTGGTTAATTTTTGAAGTTTCTTAAATTATTACAGTAAAATTAATTAATACTTAAAGTTAAAAAGATGACAGATGTCATATAATTGATTAAACTGCTAAAACGTTATAGTTTTTTAACTAACTAATTATCAAGTATTTAATTTTTTTTGATAATTGGTCTTTTTTAAGCAATTTTTAGCGCCAACTTAAATGAAGAAAAAAAGAATTTTAAAAAAGAAAGCCCCGAAATTTAATTCGGGGCTTTCTTTTAAAAGGTGTGTTATTGATTATAAGGCTTCGTATTTTAGCTGCAAATTCTTTAACATATTATTTGAAATTTTTTCAAGATTAAATTGATGTTTCCATCCCCAATCTTTTCTTGCCTGGGAATCATCTATGCTGCTTGGCCAACTGTCGGCAATGCTTTGTCTGAAATCAGAATGGTAAGAAATATCAAATTTTGGGATGAAGTTTTTAATTTCTTCGGCAATTTCTTTGGGCGTAAAACTGATGGCTGCCAAATTATAGGAAGATCTTATTTTGATGTTTTCAGCGGGTGCATTCATAATTTTCAGGGTGGCGTCAATGGCATCGTTCATATACATCATCGGTAATTTGGTGTTTTCGTTCAGAAATGAATCATAATTGCCATCTTGCAATGCTTTGTGGTAAATTTCAATGGCATAATCTGTTGTTCCGCCGCCCGGACTCGTTTTCCAGCTGATGATTCCCGGATAACGGATGCTTCTTACGTCTACCCCAAATTTATTGAAGTAATATTCGCACCAGCGTTCGCCGGCCAGTTTGCTTATTCCATAAACGGTGGTTGGCGCCATTACGGTTTCTTGTGGCGTATTTTCTTTTGGTGTTGTTGGTCCGAATACGGCAATAGAACTTGGCCAAAATACTTTTTTAATTTTCCCTTCTTTCGCCAAATTCAATACATTAAAAAGCGAATTCATATTGAGCTCCCACGCTTTTTCAGGGAATTTTTCACCGGTGGCGGAAAGCATGGCGGCCATTAAATACACTTCATTAATCGCATATTTATCAACAACGGATACAATTTGGCCATAATCCAATGCGTTGATGAATTCAAAAGGGCCCGACTGTATTAATTCTTCGCTTCCCTGGCTGATGTCTGACGCGATTACGGCGTTTTTCCCAAGATTTTCGCGTAATTTCAACGTCAGTTCCGTCCCAATTTGTCCGCATGCACCAATAATTAATATGCTTTTATCCATAGAGCCAATATCCTTATTATTAAGGTAGCAAATATACTGAAAATTAAAATTTTAGTTTATTTTGAATTGTTTTTTATCAAATTATTAATTTTTATTTAAAATAGTGTAATAATTAGTATTTTTGACGTTAATAAGTTTTACAATGAAGTACATAATCCCTTTTTTATTAATTATTTTATTGACAGGTTTTTCCTGCAACAAAAATAAAGATATGCAGGAAGTTTCTGAAAAAGCAGATTCTTTAAAATTGGACGCAAATCATATAGAAAATAGGATTGGGGAAACTTTAATTCCCGAAGCAAATGAGGCTTTAAAAAATTGGAAGGAATATCAGCAAGTTGATGAATTGTTGTTAAAATATTATAGCATTACCACTTTACAAGCGCTTGCCGATGCAAAGGAACTTTCTGAACTGGTTAAACAGATGAAAGATTCGATAAGTATTGAGAAATTGCAAAAACCGAATATTATTGCACGTATTAACGTGTTGCATAATGAAACATTGCGGTTGGCCGATATGGCCACGATTCCATCGATTTCAAAGGAAGAAGTAAAGGAGGAAGTTGGCAATATTGTCGAAATTTATTCGGCAATGAATTCAAAAATTAACACCATTTATAAATCGGAAAGTATTCAAAATATGTTGGAGGTTGATACGGAAGTGCCTATGAATCTTCAAGAAACAACAACACCGACGCCCTACTTGAATATGGATCGGACAAAGCGCTATAATAATCTCAAAGAAAAACAATGACAAAAAAAATCTTCATATTAATTTTCATCGTTGTGTTTTCCGCCTGTGAAAATAAAAAATCCGGCCCCAAAAATGTAAATCTCACTGCTGAAAAAGAGGCCGTAAATTCCATGTTAGATAACTGGCACAAAAGTGCTTCTGAAGCGGCATACGATTCCTATTTTATGTCGATGGCCAAAGCAAGTGTTTTTATTGGAACCGATGCGTCAGAAAATTGGAACAAAAAGGACTTTAAGGCATTCAGTAAACCGTTTTTCGATCGTGGCAAGGCTTGGGATTTTAAATCGCTCGAACGCAATGTTTATATTGCTGACGATGGAAAGACCGCTTGGTTTGACGAGCTTTTGGATACCTGGATGGGTGTTTGCAGAGGTTCGGGCGTTTTGGCTAAAACTGAAGAAGGATGGAAAATTGAACATTATGTACTTTCCGTAACCATCCCAAATGAAAATATTGAAGCCGTTATCGCGATAAAAAAAGAAAAGGATTCAGCATTTGTTGCCAAGTTAAGAAAGCAGCAATAAGCTTTTTATTTAACAAAGCCATTCATTACTTTATAAATAATTTCTGATTCATAGCCTTTTGAACTTAAATAGCTGACAAGCTTGCTTCTTTTTTTAAATGCGTTCGGTTCTTTTATCACCGCCCATTTTTTTTCTGCCACTTTTTGAATGGTCTTTAAATAATCATCTTCATCAATTTCTTTTAAGGCTGTTTTAATGTTATAAGGTGAAACATTCCTGAATTTTAGTTCATTTACAATTTTAAGTCGACCCCAGTTTTTTATGGAGAATTTTCCCCTTGCAAAAGCTTTTGAAAAGCGTTCTTCATTCAAAAAATTGTGCTGAAGCAAATGAAGCAGTATCTTTTCTTTGGCTTCGGGAATCATATGCAAATCATACAATTTTTGGTCAACTTCTTTATGGCAGCGTTCCTGATAGGCGCAAAAATGCTCCATTAATTTGGTTGCTTCAGCTACTGTATAGGTTTTTTCGTTTTTCATTCGTTGCAAATTATATAACTTTTGAGTGCATAAAGTTTAAAGCGCCTAAAATGCCTAAAGTTAAGTAATCCTCAATTTAACAAATATCGTAAACAATTCCGTTTTATTTATCTTTTTCATGCTAAAACAGCTAATTCATGTAAATAAAATTAGCTGTTTTTAGTTTAACTCTAAGTACTCCAAACTTTAGGCCCTTTAAGTACTGTTTAATTTTAAATTATTGATTTCTGTTAAGCCTTAACTTAAAGTTGTTCAGCAATGAATACATTACCGGAACAATGATTAACGTTAAGAAAGTGGCGAATGTCAATCCAAAAATAATGGTCCAGGACATTGGGCCCCAAAATGCCACGTTTTCACCACCAATGTAAAATTGAGGGTCAAACTCCGTAAACAGCGTCAAAAAATTGATATTTATTCCGATGGCCAAAGGCAACAATCCTAAAATAGTGGTGATTGCAGTTAACAATACCGGTCTTAAACGTGTTTTACCGCCTTCAACAATGCTTTCATAAATGATTTCTTTGGTTAAAACGGCTTCATCCAAGCCTTCTTCCAATCGTTTGCGCACCATAATTAAGTTGGTGTAATCAATCAACACAATGGCGTTGTTTACCACAATACCGGCCAGCGAAATAATGCCAATCATGGTCATCATAATCACAAATTCCATTCTAAAAACAATCAGCCCAAGTAAAACGCCAATTAAACTTAATAGCACCGCCAATGAAATTATTATTGGAGTTGTGGTTGAGTTGAATTGCGCTACCAGTATCAAGAAAATGAAAAATACTGCGATAAGTAGCGCCTTGCTTAAAAACGCCATTTCTTCGGCCTGCGATTCCTGTTCGCCGGTAAAGGAAATTGAAATGTCTTTTGGCAACGTATAATTTTTCAGTTCGGTTTTAATCTGGTCATTTATTTCTGTGGCATTATAGCCTTCCAAAACATTTGATGCTATTGTAATTACCCTGTCTAAATCTTTTCGTTTTACCGCGCTAAATGTAGAGGAGGTTTCGGCATGGGCAATCGCTGAAATTGGTACTTGCACAATTTTACCGCTGCTTTGGTTTCTGAAAGTAATTTTTTGGTTGATCAACGCTTCTTTATTGTAACGGTATTTGTTCATTAAACGCATATTTATTGGATAATCATCCTCACCATCTTTGAAGGTGGAGATTTCTTTTCCAAACAATGATGTTCGTAGCGCATCACCAATTTGCCCTGTTGAAATATTTAAACGACGTGCTTTTTGTCGGTCGATGATAATAGGCAATTCCGGTTTTCCCTGTTCCACATCCAATTTCAGTTCTTCAATCCCTGAAATGTTTTTATTTTTGATGAATTGCTTGATGTTTTCCGCAGTGGCCAACAATTGTTCATAGTTATCGCCGGCAACTTCAATATTGATTGGGGCTCCCGCTGGCGGACCGTCGGCAGGCCGGTCAACAATAATATCAACACCCGGAATGTCCTTCAATAATTCCCTGATATCAATTAAAACATCTTCCGTATTTATGTCGCCACGTTCAATAAATTTCACAAAATCTACGGTTACACGCGCTTTATTGGGCGTTGTTCCGCCGTCTTGTCCGCGATTTGGGTCGCTGGTTCCTTCACCAACCTGTCCAATTACAGAAGTAATTAATGTGTTTTTTTCATCAACTTCATATTTTTTTAAATAATCCTGAATTCTATTTTCAACGTCAATTGAAAGTTTGTTGGTGACCTCTATATCGGTTCCAATAGGATATTCTAGATAAACGTACACCTGTTTTGGGGGCGTTTCCGGAAAGAAAAGTACTTTTGGGGGAAATATCGTAAAAAGAAATATAGAAAACAGCAATAAGCCAAAGGTTCCCAAAAAGAACCATTTTGGTCTTTTTCCTCTTAATGAATATTGCAAAGTGCGTTCATAAAAAGTTTCTAATTTTGGTAAAAATTTATTTTGAAACCAAGCTGTGGCCGGCGATAAAAATTTTGTGTTGATAACGCGGAGCAATCCTGCAAGCATTAATAACAAACCGATGGCATTCAATCCTTTTATTTCTAAAGTCAATCCGGCAATGATAAAAACAACACCTACAAAAAACAATATCGAACTAAAAATTACAATTCTTTTAAAACTAACTTCATCTTCCTTTATTTTCATATAAACGGCTGTCAACACCGGATTTATAACCAAAGCAACGAATAGGGAAGAAGTTAAGACAATGATGAGTGTAATTGGCAAATAGCGCATAAATTCTCCCATCATTCCCGGCCAAAAAGCCAACGGAAAAAATGCAGCTAGCGTTGTTGCGGTGGAAGCGATAATTGGCATGGCAACTTCACCAACGCCATATTTTGCGGCATCAAATCTTGAGTAACCTTCATCCAGCAATCTGTACACATTTTCAACCACCACAATTCCGTTATCCACCAGCATTCCCAAGGCAATTACCAAAGAGAATAACACCATCGTATTTAAGGTAACACCCAACGCATTTAAGATGATGAATGACATAAACATAGATAATGGAATGGCGATTCCCACAAAAAGCGCGTTTCTTATTCCAAGGAAGAAAAGCAGCACAACCACCACCAAAATTATTCCCAGTATAATGCTGTTTTCCAAATCGGCCACCATGGTTTTGGTATCGTTGGTTTGGTCGTTGGTTTTAGAAATGTATAAATTTGACGGAAAGTAGCTTTCTTTTGCTTTGGCAATAATTGCGTCAATTTGCGTGGAAGCATTTATTAAGTTTTCGCCGCCGCGTTTGGTCACGTCAAGCATCACCACCGGTTGCGAAAATTCGCGGGCATAGCTTTGTTTTTCCTGCTCTTTAAAGGTAACTGTGGCAATATCACGTAGGTAAACAATTTCTTCGTTTTCCTGTTTGATGATAATGTCCGCAATTTCTTCGGCCGACCTGAATTCTCCAATGACGCGTACACTTCTTCTCAAACCGTTTTCCAGTAAATCACCACCGGAAACCGTCATGTTTTCATTTTGAATGGCTTGGGAAATGTCGTTAAAGCTGATTTGGGAAATTTCCATTTTGTACAAATCAATGCTGATTTCCATTTCCTTGTCCTGGATACCGCGGATTTCAACCTTTGAAATTTCAGGGACTTTTTCAATTTCATCTTCCAGATATTCGCCGTATTCTTTTAATTCTTCCATAGAAAAATCGCCCGATAAATTGATGTTCATGATGGGCATTAATTCCGCGAAGTTTAATTCTGTAACGGTTGGATCCGAAGGCAAATCCTTAGGGAAATCCTTGTCCGATTTTGCGGCATCAACCTTGTCTTTCACTTTTCGCAAAGCTTCCGTAGGCGTAACGCTAAAATCAAAAGTCACTTGTATGGATGAAAATCCTTCGATGGAAGTGGAAGTGATTTCGTCAACACCGGAGATTCCATTGATTTCTTTTTCGAGCGGACGCGTGATTAATTTTTCAATATCGATTGCCGAGTTTCCGGGATAGGGAGTGGCCACGAATATTTCGGGTACCACAATTTCCGGGAAAGCTTCTCTTGGCATACTTTGGTATGAAAAAATTCCTGCCAAAAAAATCATTCCAATCACCACAAACACAGTCATTTTGTTGTTTATGGCCCAGGTTGAAAGTTTAAATTCTTTTAATACTTTACTCATTTTGATGCTTTTATATTATTGTGGCCGAATTAATTTTTGCTAACTTTAACCTTGTCGCCATCTTTTACAAATCTTGCGCCGGCGTTTACCAGTGTGTCGGTCGCTTTCAAACCTTCGCTTACATAGATTTCATGGTTGTATTCATTGGCAATGGCAATGGTATTTTTAACCACTTTTTGTGTGTTATTTTCGGTAACTACGGTAAATACATAATTATTTCCTTTTTGGTCTTGTTGCACCAAATTGGCTGGAATGATGATTCCGGTTGTTTCAAAATCCACTATTTTAATATCGGCCAATAAATTAGGTTTGATGCTTTGGTCTTTATTGTCGATATCAATTCTGATTTTAAAGCTTCGGTTCGCAGGATTGATAAAATTGCCGACCTGCGATATTTTTGAAGTTATTTCTTTGTTGATGGAGGCAAAATGCACAACGGTTTCTGTGCCTTGTTTAATAATTGGCAAATAGGTTTCCGTAACATCGGCTTCCACATAAACATTGTCTAAATTCAGCAAGCGCACGGTTGGCATTTGCGGACTGGTAAGTTCGCCCAATCTCGGGAAAATTTCATCCACAACACCGCTAAATGGCGCGGTAATTCTCATTTTTCTGGCTTGGGTTCTTAAGGTCGCCAAATTGTTTTCCAAACTTTCTTTTTGTGCTTTTGCCTGAAGATATTGCATTTCTGATCCAATTTTTTGCTTCCAAAGTCGTTCCTGACGTTCAAAAGTTGTTTTTGCCAGACTTAATTGGGTGTTCAATTCATTGATGCTGTTTCTGATGGATGCATCATCCAATTGAATCAAGAGTTGGCCCGACTGCACTTTTTGGCCTTCTTTTACCAAAATGGCAGTAACTGTTCCGCCCATTTCC
The DNA here is from genome assembly GCA_032251275.1 of Lutibacter sp. Classification (GTDB taxonomy): domain Bacteria; phylum Bacteroidota; class Bacteroidia; order Flavobacteriales; family Flavobacteriaceae; genus Lutibacter. The sequence goes on along the minus strand of JAVVEF010000070.1, from coordinate 86 downwards.
GGACTGATTTCTATATTTTTGTTGGCTTTTGCAACGCCTTGAATTTCAAGAAAGTGTTTAAAAACATCATTTTTGACAGGAATTAC
>JAVVEF010000069.1:10898-14709 GCA_032251275.1 Lutibacter sp. | reverse complement strand
ACGTCATCCTAAACTTGTTTCAGTACGTCATCCTGAATTTATTTCAGGACCTTTTGAAATAAACTTCAAATCACAAAATAAACTTCAAATCACAAAATAAAGTTCAAATCATAATAGCCAATGCTGCAACAAAAAAATCATTCATTTCTCTGCCAAAACAGCCATTTTAGCATTTTTTTACGCGCACAACACCAGTCATAACGGGGGCTAATGGGAGGATAAAGGGAGGATACTCCGTACATACTCCGTACATAGTGTGAATAGAGTGTTATAGTGACTATAACATTCGAACTAAAAATCAGTAAAAAAATTCAATCAAATTCAGATGTTGATTCTTAAATTAACAACAAAGAATATAGGGGCAAATTCCCCTCTTGAGACTTGTACTGAGCTCAGTCGAAGAGTGGGCAGGGGTATGTTTTAGAATGAACCTAAAATTATAATTTTGAATTTACAAAAATCCCAAACCCTTTATCGTAAGTATTCTATTTTAAAAGCGTTTATCCTGAACTTGTTTTTAGGATCTTTTGGAATGAAGTTCAAATCACAAAATGAAGTTCAAATCATAATGGTCGGTGTTGCAACTCAAAGAACCTCTAAATTTTGTCCTTCCGGGGAATAATTTTTATTCTAAAAAAAATAATATAAAATGACGTATTATGAATGTAAGCACTTCCAACTCCCTCTTGAGAGGGGATAGGGATGTGTTTTATAAGTATTTGTAATATTGTGTTTTAATTAAAAACGTCAATGGTAAGCACGAGGATTCACATACTCATAATCTAAAGTGATGAAATTCCTCCTTTGTCGGACACGCGCGATAGCGAACTGGCGAAGCAAAGACAAATATTCCCTTAATGTAAAATCAGTCTAAAAAATGCTTGTTTATTGCTCTTTTTATCAATCAAAAAAAGTAAAAAGATGAAATAACAAGCATCAAATCACAAACTACGTCTCTCAACAAATCAACAAATCAACAAATAAACGTATCAACAAATCAACAACAATTCGTATATTGCAACCGCTTTAAAAACAGTATCTTTTGAATAATTCGTTCGATAAATATCAAAAAAAAAGATTGCGTTCTTCTTATCTTTCGGTCATCGTAAGCATTGCTTTGGTCTTATTTTTAGTGGGGCTTTTAGGTCTTATTGTGTTAAAAACCAACAGCATAACAAAACACTTTAAAGAAAAAGTGGCCATAACCGTATTTTTAAACGACAATGCAAAAGACAATGATGTGGAAACCTTACAGGCCGAATTAAGAAAGGAAGAATACGCAAAAACGGTCACTTATATTTCAAAAGAGGAAGCCGCAAAAATATACAGTGCCGACATTGGCGAGAACTTTTTGGAGTTTCTGGGTGAAAATCCCCTTAAAAACGCCATCGATATTTCGTTAAAATCAGAATTTGTGACGCCGGAAATTATGGCAGGCATAGAAAAAGAATTGGTGCTCAGAAGCATAGTATCGGAAGTTACCTATGATAAGCCGCTGATTGAATTGCTCTCCAAAAACATCAACCGTTTAAGTTTATGGATGCTTATTTTTAGTGCATTGTTTGCCTTAATTGCCGTGGTTTTAATCAACGGTTCTATCCGACTTTCGGTATATTCAAAACGATTTACCATAAAAACAATGCAAATGGTGGGCGCCACTAAAAGTTTTATTCGTGGCCCGTTTATTTGGCAAAGCGTAAAATTGGGCATCATTGGCGCACTGGTTTCCATTGTTGGGCTGGTAGCATTTATATCCTATTTAAACAAAAATATCCCCGAGTTGGAACTGTTTTCCGATGTGAATATATTGGGCATTGTGTTTGCCGGCATTATCGGGCTGGGAATCCTTATTACCTGGTTAAGCACATTTTTTGCAACCCAACGATTTTTAAACCTCCGAAGCGACGAACTTTATTATTAATGAAATAAAAGGGAAATAAACAGCTATTTTCGCGCAGCGATTAAAATTTATCATGAACTGTGAACAACAAAAAACTTTGATGATGAAGCAAAAAAATAAAGAAATAAAAAGCGAATTCCTTTTCGGAAAAATAAATTATGCCATTATGTTAATCGGCCTTGCTTTTATTGCGCTTGGTTTTATTTTAATGGCGGGCGGCGGAAGCGACAATCCCGAAATTTTTAACCCCGAAATTTATAATTTCAGAAGAATTCGTTTGGCGCCAACATTGGTCATTATCGGGTTGGGCATAGAAATTTATGCCATTATGGCCAAACCTAAAAAATAAGAATGGATTATTTTGAAGTTATTATTTTAGCCATTATTGAAGGCATTACCGAATATTTACCCGTTTCATCAACCGGCCATTTAATTATCGCCTCCGCCTTTTTTGGAATTGCCGGCGACGATTTCACCAAATTATTTACCATCGTAATTCAGCTGGGTGGCATTTTGGCCGTATTGGCGCTGTATTGGAAACGCTTTTTTCAGAGTGTCGATTTTTATTTAAAACTCTTCGTGGCATTTTTGCCTGCCGTTTTTTTCGGATTGGCTTTTAATACTTATATTGATGGTTGGCTGGAAAGTCCCATTATTGTGGCCATAACTTTAATTTTGGGCGGATTCATTTTGCTAAAAGTCGATGACTGGTTTAAATCCAATGAAATTGTTGATCCCAACCAACCTTATATTCATACCGAAATTGGTTACACTACTGCGCTAAAAATCGGATTCTTCCAATGTCTGGCAATGATTCCCGGAACTTCCCGCAGCGGCGCCTCAATAATAGGAGGGATGACCCAAAAATTAAACCGAAGAACCGCCGCCGAATTTTCATTTTTCTTGGCCGTGCCAACGATGTTTGGCGCAACGTCAAAAAAATTATACGATTATTACAATGCCGGTTTTACCTTAAGTAATGACCAGATTAATTATTTGCTTTTGGGTAACATTATATCTTTTATTGTGGCGCTGCTTGCCATCAAATTTTTTATCGATTATTTAAGCAAAAACGGATTCAAACTATTCGGTTATTACCGAATTGTGTTGGGTATCGCGTTGTTGCTGATCCATTATTTTGTGATGCCTTTAACCGTTGTATAATGTTGACTGGAGAAGATTTTAAAAACGGACAGGTGTTGTTGATCAACAAACCTTTAAATTGGACCTCTTTTCAGGTTGTCAATAAATTACGTTGGAACATTCGCCATAAATTCGATCTTGGTAAAATTAAAGTAGGCCACGCCGGTACGCTGGATCCTTTAGCAACCGGATTGCTGATTATTTGCACGGGCAACTTCACCAAAAAAATCGATGAATACCAAGGGCAAATCAAAGAATACACCGGTGAAATTACCCTGGGTGCCACCACGCCAAGCTACGATTTGGAAACCGAAGTCGACGAAACTTTCCCAACTGATCACGTTACTTCAGATTTGATTCATCAAACGGTGCAGCAATTTGTGGGGAAAATTGAACAAATTCCGCCTATGTTTTCTGCCATAAAAATGGCTGGCGTTCGTTTATATGATTTGGCGCGCCAGGGAAAAACGCGTGAAATAAAATCTCGAAAAATTACCATCGAAACTTTTGAAATAACCGACATCAGTTTGCCTAAAGTGCAATTCAGGATTGTGTGCAGCAAAGGAACCTACATTCGTTCTCTAGCTTACGATTTTGGAAAAGCACTAAATTCCGGCGGACATTTATCGGCCTTGCGCCGCACCAAAATAGGCGATTTTAACGTAAAAGATGCCGTTGAAATTGAAGATTTTATCGCCAATTTATAAGCTTTTTTTGAGCCAAAAGACAATATTTTTTATTTTTAATCCTTGCGAACCTTGCGTAAAA
>JAVVEF010000069.1:0-10798 GCA_032251275.1 Lutibacter sp. | reverse complement strand
TCAAAATTCAAAATTCAAAATTCAAAATTCAAAATTCAAAATTCAAAATTCAAAATTCAAAAAATCGTAAATCACAAATCGTACCTCAGTCGTCACCCTGAGCGTAGTCGAAGGGCGTAAATTTTAGTTGGCGTTCAACAAACCAACCAATTCATTTTGCGTATTGTTACCCTTATCTTTATTGTACCAAATTTGCAGGTTTTTTTTGAATTCTTCATCCAAACTGCCGTTTTGGGCTTTATAGTCCACCACCATTTTTGATGCAACAGATGGGCGCGGTCCCCAGGAATCCAACACGTTATTTTCGGAATCCAAAATTAGTACTTTTGGGATAGATTTGCTTCCATTGGTTAAATATTGGTTCATCAAATCCTCGTTTTCATCGCGCAGTACAATTTTAAAATCTATTTTGTCTGATGCTTCTGTAACTTTGTTGATAATAGGCAATATTTGCGCGGCATCACCACACCAACCTTCTGCAATTACCAAAAAGGTAAAACCTTTATGCAAATTGCTCAGAGAATTTTGGGCTTCTTCCGATATTTTTAAAGTTTTATCAAGCCGATCCATCCTTTTGTCATTTAAAATACTATAAGCAAGGAGCTCTTCGGATTGTCCAATTCCTGTTGATTTATTTTTGGCAATCAATGTTTTTACTAAATTTCTGTAAGCAGTATAAGAAATTGTATTATTTAAACTGTTTTTTATAAGGGAGTTGTTCATTTTTTTATTAAATTTATGTTCGTTTTGACGTATTTGAGATTATTTACTGACATTAATTTTAGTGTTTTTAAATCTCCAATGCAAATTTATAAATAGATTTTGAATAACAAATGTAACATTGATTGCAATAAATAAAGATAAAAATATCTTTTATCGTATAAAATATGATTTAAATCATATTTCAAACAATTTTGGAAGCTTACATTTGCTAGGTATTTATTAACATTAACATAATATTATGAAAAAAATCAATTTAACCATCTCGTTTCTAGCCGTATTGGCACTTTTCATGGTTTCATGCAACGGCGGTGAAAAAAAGCCTGAAACAACTGAAACACAAAAAGAAGCGTCTCCTTCGCAACAAGGCCAATCTTCAGTTATTGACACCGTTTCTGCGGCAAATGCCCTTCAGGTGGCAAAATCTTTAGACGATTTTAAAACCTTGGTGGCAGCTATTGAAGCTGCAGGTGTGGAAGATGCCATTGTAAATGTTGGGCCATTAACAATCTTTGCGCCTGTTAATGGTGCGTTCGACAAACTTCCTGCGGGAACTTTAGATGATTTATTAAAACCCGAAAACAAATCAAAATTGGCTTTTATTTTAACCAACCATGTAGCTCCAGCCAATTATCCAATTGAACAGTTAAAAAAGGAAGCTAAAAAAGGACGAAAACTGTACATGGCTTCAGGTAAATATTTACTGGTTGAAGTTAAAGAGGACGGCGTTTATGTGGGCGGAACCAAAGTATTAAAAACCGTAAAAGTAAGCAATGGCTGGATTCACGTAATCGATAATTTATTAGTGCCAGCTGAATAATATTAAAACGATAACCGAAAAAAATGAATAACCAATATTTCTTGTTGAAAGCTTAAAAAGAGGGTATTTCATTCCGCAAATGCGGGAAATAAATATTTAAAAACAAACAAAATTTACAGATGAATTTAAAAATTAAAGTATTAGCTGTAGCAATTATAGCAGCAGTAATTACAAGTTGTGGAGGTGAAGGCAAAAAGGAGGACAAAGTGACGGCGCCTGTCGAAGAACAAAAAGTAGTGGTTGAGGAAACCGACCCAATGAAAGACAAAGGAGTTGGGCCTATCACCAGTGTTACCCTTGAAGAAATTAATCCAAAAATGGCCGAAGAAGGCAAAGCGATATTCCAGGCAAAATGTTCGGCCTGTCATAAAATCAGTAAAAGAGTGGTTGGACCGGCATTGGCTGGCGTTACAGAAAGACGTACTCCTGAATGGATTATGAATATGATTTTAAATCCGGAAAAAATGGTGGCCGAAAATCCTGCAGCTAAAAAATTACTTGAAGAGTATTTGGCGCCAATGGCGAACCAAAATTTAACGGAAGATGAAGCGAGAAAAATATTGGAATACTTTAGAACAAAAACATCCACTTCAGAGGAATAGTTGAAAAGAATGAACAATTAACAAACAAACAAATATAGTATGAAAACAATTTTTAAATCTTTACTTGCAATTACAGTGCTTTCAATGGTGCTGGGCAGTTGTGGAAAAGGAGACTCTAAGAAAAACGGAGCCTTATCCAGCAATGCTGCCGAAAAAGTGTACGTAGCTCCTGGCGAGTACGATGAATTTTATGCTTTTGTATCAGGAGGATTCAGTGGCCAATTGGCAGTTTACGGACTTCCTTCCGGACGATTATTTAAAGTGATTCCTGTTTTTTCGGTTGATGCCGAGAAAGCTTACGGATTTAACGAAGAAACAAAACCAATGCTGAACACTTCTCACGGATTTATTCCTTGGGGAGACTCACACCACCCGGATATTTCTCAAACCGCAGGTGAATTGGATGGACGCTATGTGTTTATCAATGAAAACAATACACCGCGTATCGCGAAAATTGATTTGACAACTTTTGAAACTACAGAAATTCTTGAAATTCCAAACTCTGCAGGGAACCACAGTTCTTCTTTTGTGACTGAAAATACCGAATATGTGGTGGCTGGAACTCGTTTTTCGGTTCCTTATCCTCAAAAAGATATGCCTATTAATGAGTACAAAGGAAACTTTAAAGGTGCCTTGACTTTTATTTCGGTAGATCCAAAAGACGGCGGAATGTCTATCAAGTTTCAATTGATGATGCCAGGTTTTAACTACGATTTATCACATCCTGGAAGAGGTGCTTCCCATGGCTGGTTTTTCTTTACAACCTACAATACCGAGGAAGCAAATTCATTGCTGGAAGTAAATGCTTCGCAAAATGACAAAGATTTTATTGCAGCCATTAACTGGAAAAAAATTGAAGAATATGTGAACAATGGTGGTGGCACAAAAGCGCCAACCAAATATGCGCACAATGTTTATACCGATGAAACGCATTCTGCAACTTCAACGATGAAAGATGAAGTGTTAATTATCAATCCAAGCGATGTTCCCGGTGCCATTTATTTTATGCCTACACCAAAATCTCCTCACGGTTGCGATGTTGATCCATCCGGTGAATACATTGTTGGAAGCGGAAAATTGGCGGCTGAATTAACAGTGCACTCTTTCAGCAAAATGTTAAAAGCAATTGATGAGAAAAAATTTGACGGCGATGCTTATGGCATTCCAATTTTACAATATGAAGCCACTTTGGCCGGTGCAGTGAAACAACCGGGCTTAGGACCATTGCATACCGAGTTTGACGGAAAAGGAAATGCCTATACCACTTTCTTTATTTCTTCTGAAGTAGTAAAATGGAAACTGGGAACTTGGGAAGTTATCGACAGAAAACCGGTATTTTACTCTGTGGGCCACTTAATGATTCCGGGAGGAAATTCAAGAAAACCATTCGGAAAATATTTGGTGGCGATGAACAAAATTACCAAAGACCGTTATTTGCCAACAGGTCCGGAAGTAACCCAATCTGCGCAATTATTCGATATTTCTGGTGATAAAATGGAAATGTTGTTAGATTTTCCAACCATTGGAGAACCTCATTATGCCGCAGGAATTCCTGCGAATTTAATAGTGCCCAATTCTAAAAAAATATACAAATTAGAAGAAAATAAACATCCTTATGCCACTAAGTCAGAAGCAGCGGCCAAAGTTGTGAGAAAAGGAAATGAAGTTCACGTATATATGACCATGATTCGTTCTCACTTTGCACCAGACAATATTGAAGGTATCCAAGTGGGTGATAAAGTGTTTTTCCACGTAACAAACTTAGAGCAAGATTACGATGTGCCGCACGGATTTGCCGTAATTGGCGCGCAAACTTCCGAGTTGTTAATTATGCCAGGCCAAACGGAAACAAATATTTGGGAACCTAAACAAGTTGGGGTTTGGCCATTTTACTGTACAGATTTCTGTTCCGCATTGCACCAGGAAATGCAAGGTTATATCAGGGTTTCTCCAAAAGGATCAAACGTTCCTTTAACCTATACGTTGGATGGCGATGCTGTTGATGCCGAATAATTTTTCGGAATAAAAAGAAGGATTCAAACAAATAAATAAACGGGCGAGACAATAAAATAGCTCGCCCGTTTTTATAATAGTCAAAATGAAAAAATTCACTTGCTGTTTGCACGCATCTTCGCCTTAAGTTATAACAATCATTGATTTGTGAATGCCATAAAACTTGGCGTTACAAATTCCAATTTTTTGAAATAGGGTAATTTGTGTAAAATGTGTCAGAATAATTTGTCACATTTAATAACAGCAATAATTTTAATCAAATGAAGAAATCTAAAATTTTAATGATAGTGGGTTCCCTGCTATTGTTGGGTCTATTTGCATTTCCGTTATGGAATATAACACTTGAAGCGCCTCAATATCCAATTCCGTTGGGAATGGATATCTACATAAATAAATTCACGGATACACACGAATTTGATATAAAAAATATCAATTTAATGAACCATTATGTTGGGATGCAATATATTCCTGAAACCATTCCAGAGTTTAAAATATTTCCTGTTGTCATAGGAATTATGGTTGGTTTGGGCGTGATTATCGGATTTTTAGGCAACCATAAATTGTTTTTGGCCTGGTTTGTTTTGATGTGTATTTTAGGCACTGCCGGCATGTACGATTTCTATTTGTGGGAGTACAATTACGGCCATAATTTAGATCCGAAAGCCATCATGAATTTTAAAAATCCCGATGGATCCGTAATGGGCTTTCAACCTCCGCTTTTCGGTTCAAAGGACATTCTTAATTTCACGGCCCATTCTTACCCGAGAGCAGGTGCTTACTTTTTATTTGTGGGAATGATCCTTATTTTTGTGGCATTTTTTGTCGGTAGAAAAGAAAAAAAAGCATAAGTATTTTTATTGTTATTTAATATTCAAACGAGCATATATCGCTGTGCTCGTTTGATATTAATTTAAAAAAATAACCAACTTTATTCTGAATTAAAAATTGATATTAAGGTAGTTTATTTATAGTAACTCATTTCTCATTGTGCAATTCTATAAGCTATTTTACATATATTTGAGAACTATTAAAATCAAAAATAATGAAGACTAAATTCCTCCAACTACTTATTGGAACCATCGTTTTGTTGGGTACAGTTTCCTGTAAAGTGGAACCTGAAGCCATTGAATATGGCAAAGACCAATGCAGTTTTTGTAAAATGAATATTGTTGACCAAACGCATTCAGCGCAATTGGTGACAACCAAAGGAAAACAATTTAAATTTGATGCCATAGAGTGTATGGTCAATTATATTGACCAAAACAGGGACGAGAAAATAGCCATTTTATTGGTGGCAGATTATGGAAATCCAGGCGAAATGACCGATGCCGAAAAAGCCACTTACCTAATAACACCGGCAATAAAAAGTCCGATGGGCGCAAACCTTTCCGGCTTTTCTGTAAAAACTACTGCGGAAGAATTACAGCAAAAACACGCTGGGGAAATTTACACATGGGAAACCCTGAAACAAAAACTTTCCGACAAATAATGAAGTATAAAATCGGATTATTTTTCTTTTTTATTGCTGTTGCCGTTTCTGCCAAACAAATTGTTGTTTGCCAAAGTTGCGAGGTAAAAACCATTAAAGAAGCCATTAAAATGGCTAAAGACGGTGATGAAATCCTCATTAAAAAAGGAGTTTATAAAGAAAATGACATCCTCATTAACAAACCCATTTCCTTAATAGGAGAAAAAGGAGCTATTATTGACGGACAAAATGTAGGGGGAATGTTTTTTTGCGAGACCAATAATTTTACGATTAAAGGTTTGAAAATTGTGAATGTGGGATCAAGCTATACCAAGGAATATGCCGCGATTAAGGTGATTAAAGCCAGTGATTTTATCATTGAAGATTGTATTATGGAAAACGTATTTTTCGGAATTTTAATAGAAAAATCCAAAAGAGGCATCATCAGAAACAATAAAATCTCCAGCAACCGAAAAGGCGAGGCGGGCTCAGGAAACGGTATTCATATTTGGAGCGGAGAAGAAATTGAAGTCTATAAAAACGAAATGTTTGGTTTACGCGACGGTATTTACTTCGAATTCGTTAAAAACAGCCTTGTCCACAACAATTTCAGCCATAACAATATCCGTTATGGCCTTCATTTTATGTTTTCAAACAACAATACATATCACCACAATGAGTTTAAAAACAATGGTGCCGGCGTGGCCGTTATGTTTTCTAAATTTATCACAATGCATCACAATAAATTCAGGCTCAATTGGGGGTCGGCGTCTTATGGCTTGCTTTTGAAAGAAATTTATGATGCCGAAATTTATGACAATTTATTTGAGCAAAATACCATTGGCATTTACGGTGAGGGATGCAGCCGAATTAATTACAAAAACAACACTTTTCTGCGCAATGGCTGGGCCATTAAAATTTCGGGAGCCTGTTATGCAAACATTTTTGAAAAAAACGATTTTATGAACAATTCTTTGGATTTGGCTTACAACACAAAAGTGAATGACAATAGGTTTGAAAATAATTATTGGAGTGAATATGTTGGCTACGATTTGGATAAAAATGGCATAGGTGATGTGCCGTACCGACCCGTAAAGCTTTTTTCATATATTGTGAATAAAACGCCGGAAGCCTTAATATTGCTGAGAAGTTTGTTTGTTGACATCATCAATTTTTCAGAAAAAGTCTCACCGGTTTTTACGCCAGACGATTTAATGGACAACCACCCACTAATGAATCGAGCCATAACAAATTTTGATACACAACGAAATGATTAATAGCGAACTGCATCTGTACCAATAAAAAATAAATAATAAATAGATGAAAAGAATAAATGATTGAATTTAAAAATTTACACAAAAAATTCGGAAAATTGGTCGTTTTAGACGGTCTGAACCTGAACATAAGCAAAGGCGGTATATTTGCCATTCTTGGGCCAAACGGCTCGGGAAAAACCACCTTGATCAAATGTTTGTTGGGGATGGTGATTCCAAATAAAGGCGACATATTCTTCGAGAAAAAAAGCGTGTTGCGTCAGTGGGCGTACCGCAACAACTTAAATTATTTGCCGCAAATAGCCAATTTTCCGCCAAATTTAACGGTACTTGAGCTCATCAATATGGTGAAAAACCTTCGGTCAAAAACAGCTAATGAGCAAGAACTCATTGAACTTTTTGGACTCAAAAGTTTTCTGGACAAAAAGTTGGGGAATTTATCGGGCGGCACAAAGCAAAAAGTAAACATTGTGCTCGCATTTATGTTCGACAGCGATTTAATTGTATTGGATGAACCCACAAATGGCCTCGATCCCATTGCCCTCATCCATTTAAAAAAAATTATCCAAAAGGAAAAAGACAAAGGAAAAACCATCTTAATCACCACGCACATTATGAGTTTTGTGGATGAGGTGGCCGATGAAATTGTTTTCCTGCTCGATGGCAAAATTTATTTCAAAGGAACTGTTGATGCGCTTAAAAAGCAAACCAACAATAACAATTTAGAGAACGCCATTGCCAATTTAATAGCCAAACAATATGCTTAAAATATTAAAATACAGTTTTTACGATTTAATGCGTAGCCGCTGGAGTTATGTGTACTTTTTGTTTTATCTGATTCTGGGTTTTGTGCTGTTATTTCTCAACAATGATGTGGACAAAGCCGTCATCACTTTAATGAATATCATCATCGTTTTAACGCCTTTAATCGGAACTATTTTTGGCGTGATGTATTATTACAATTCAAAAGAATTTACCGAATTGCTGCTGGCACAACCCATCAACCGAAGCAAAATTTTTAAGGGACAGTATTTGGGAATCTCAATTTCCCTGACGCTAAGTTTGGTTTTGGGCCTTGGAATCCCCTTTGTTTTGTACGGAATATTTAAATCCGCCGCAATTTTCAACTTTAGTTTGCTGCTGGTGGTTGGCGCTTTTCTCAATTTTATTTTTGTGGCGCTTTCTTACAACATTGCCCTTTCTACCGAAAATAAAATCAAGGGATTTGGCTATGCCATTTTGATGTGGCTGTTTTTGGCCGTCATTTACGACGGGATTTTTCTGATATTCCTGGTGGTTTTTAATTCCTATCCGCTTGATAAATTTTCATTGGTCGCAACTATGTTCAATCCTATCGATTTATCGCGGATTTTAATCTTGCTGAAACTGGATATTTCCGCATTGCTGGGCTACACAGGCGCTGTTTTTCGCAAGTTTTTCGGAACAAATTTCGGAATGCTCATTTCTATGGGCGTTTTGGTTTTGTGGGTAATGTTGCCGGTGCTCCGAATGAATTTAAAATTGCGTAAAAAGGACTTTTAACATATCAAGCTCCACTTGTAAGCGTCATTGCGATGGAGTAACGAAATGGAATGTCTGTGCCAAATTTATTTCGGTATAGCGACTGTGGAAATCTGTCTCCTATTATGGTCACTGACCTCAAATCTAGAACTTGCTTCTTAAATTGTCCACTTTGCCATTAGAACAGCAATTAGCCAACAATTGATTTATGGTGATTTAATACTTTGTGAATCTTTGTATTTTTTCTTTGTGAATCTCTGTGTAATAGCTTTTAATTACACAGGAGTTTCTCGGAGAGCCACGAAGTTTCACAAAGAAGATTTTAAGCCAACTAGCGAACTTTGCTTGTTTTCCTTGCGTCCTTGTGGTTAAATGCAAATTTCGATTGAATTGATTTTCTTAAAAAACTGCTTTTATAATCATTCTTTTTTAGCGAGATGCGTATCTTTGTCATTGCTATAAATAGGTAATAATTGATATTTCCTTTGGATAAATGGAACCAACGTTTCGTTTTCAGATAACTGTTGGAACAATGAAAAGCGCAATTAAATAAAGATGGACTACAAACCAAAAAGCAGGTTAACGGCAGCGGCATATATTGATGGTGTTTTAAAAGGTGACCGCGTGTTGCTTTCAAGGGCCATTACTATGATAGAAAGCAACTTGGAAAGCGATAAAATCATTGCAAAAGAAATTGTGCAGGCCATTTTGCCAAAATCAGGGAATTCCTTCAGAATTGGCATCACTGGCGTTCCCGGTGTAGGAAAAAGTACTTTTATTGAAGTTTTCGGACTCCATTTAATCAAACAAGGTCATAAAGTCGCCGTATTATCTATTGATCCTAGCAGCCAACGCACAAAAGGAAGTATTTTGGGCGACAAAACCCGAATGGAAGAATTGGCAAATATGGAAGAAGCCTATATCAGGCCTTCGGCTTCGGGCGATACGCTTGGCGGCGTTGCCAATAAAACCGGGGAAACCATGTTGCTTTGCGAAGCTGCCGGCTACGACATTATTTTAATTGAAACGGTTGGTGTGGGCCAGTCTGAAACTGCGGTGCACGGAATGACGGATTTCTTCTTGCTCTTAATGTTGGCCGGCGCTGGCGATGAGCTGCAGGGCATCAAAAAAGGAATTATGGAAATGGCCGATATGGTGGTCATCAACAAAGCGGATGGCGATAATGTTCGTAAAAGCCAGATAGCACGATCACAATATCAAAATGCCCTGCATATTTTCCCGCAATCGGAATCGGGTTGGAGTCCGGTGGTAAGCACCGCTTCAGCAATAAAAAATATAGGAATCGATAAAGTTTGGGAAGAAATTACGGCTTACAAAAAAATGGTGATGGAAAATGGCTATTTCCATCAGAACAGAAATGTTCAGCAAGTGCAATGGATGTATAACAACATCAATGAAGAATTGAAACGCTTGTTTTACGGATCAAAAGACATTGCAAGTCAGTTGTCAATGTTGGAAAAGGACATTATTTCCGCAAAAATTTCCCCGGTAAAAGCAGCGCAAAAAATCATTGAGGCCTTTAAAAAATCTTTTTAGAAATTAAATTTTTTGAATTAATTACTTGCTCCTGACTTCTGCACTCGAATTTTCACAAAACTATAACTTTATGATATATAGTTATTAAGGTTTTTTTTGGTAAATGTTTTGGGTGTTAAAATTCGGAAGGCAGGAAGGTGACGGAATTAGATTGAACTTTGAGTTTTCAACTAAAGACATACAGCCATTCTTTATTGACAGCATCATCACTTTTTGAAATCAACACAAACCCGTTTTTTTCATAGAAATGTTTCAGCCATTCTTCTTCAATGGTGAGCCAATATTTTTGGGTTGGATCTTGATTTTTCAATAAAGTGAGCCATTGTGATGCCAATTGCCTGTGTCTTTTGTCTAACGGAACCCAAATAAAACCAATGTACAAATAGCCTTCTTCAAAAAGGTACTGTAGCGACCTTTCAAAGTCACTCATATCGGGCAGACTTTTAGAAAAAACGAGTCCGCCGGCAACCACTTCCCCGTTTTCTTTCAACACGTAAATTTTTGCGGCATCTTTATAGTCTTCCCAATATGGCACGAGATACGGTTTCCAATCATCAGGCAATAGATTAAAAAACTGCTCGGGGTTTTCGGTGACGTTAGTGAATTGGATGTTCATATAGTACATTTTTCTTTGTGAACCTTCGTGCATCTCTTTGAGAATCTTTGTGTAATAATTATTTCACAAAGTTGCGCTAAGTTAACACAGAAATACACAGAGTTTCATTAAATTTTTTTAACTTTAAGTACTCCAAACTCAAGGCAATCTAAATACTTTTTTTTATAAATCAAGGCTCTCCAAACTCAAGGCAATCTAAATACTTTT
>JAVVEF010000068.1:8982-15310 GCA_032251275.1 Lutibacter sp. | reverse complement strand
TATTCACCGTAACGCTCACAGGAAATGTTCAGGGCGGATTTACCCTTGATTATGCCACTGCAAACAACAGCGCGATTGCGCCGGGAGATTATACAAGCAGCAGCGGAACTTTGACTTTCGCTGGCACAAATGGGGAAACACAAACTATTGTTGTTCCAATCATCAATGACAATGTGATAGAATCCACAGAAAACTTTTTTGTAAATTTAAGTGAGTTAAGTATTAATCTCATCAATATCTATGATACTCAAGGAGAAGGAACAATTATCGATAATGATTTAAAAGTGAATAATGATGTTGCCACCGCAATTGATAGTGACCCAATAACCATTAACATATTGGCAAACGACTCATTTGGAACAGATGATACAGTAGAGAGCGTTATTATAAATTCAAATCCGGAACACGGAACTGTTATAATTGATTCAAATAATAATGTTATTTATACAGCGAATGAAGGCTATTTCGGATTGGATACTTTTAGTTATACACTCACAGTAGTCAACACAGACGGAAGCTTAAATTCAGGTACAGCCACAGTTACCGTTACTGTAAATGTATCCCCAAATGCTTCAGATGATTTAGCTGAAACGGAATCTAATATTCCTTTCGATATTGATATTTTGGACAATGATACTGATGCAGATGGAACAATTGACCCAACTTCAGTAACAATAATAGAAGAACCTGAAAACGGAACCCTGATTGTAAGTACAGATGGAACTGTTACTTACACGCCTGATTTAGACTTTATTGGTGATGATACTTTTATTTACCAAGTCTGTGATAATGATGGCTTATGTGATACCGCTTCTGTAAGTGTTGTAGTTGCAGGTGTTTTACCAGCGGAACTTATTATTCCGCAGGGATTTTCACCAAACGATGATGGCATACATGATGAATTTGACGTAGAAGGACTTTCTAATTTGTATCCCGATTTCAAAATGACCATATTTAATAGATGGGGTGTTGAAGTCTACGACTATACACACAATGGAAATCCGTTAAGTGAACCTATTTGGTGGGATGGATATTCAAGAGGAAGGATGACATTGGGAGACGGAAGAGCTCCAGCAGGAACTTATTTTTACATCATCTATTTTAACAAAGATGGCGCCAAACCTCGGTCAGGATATTTATACTTAAATAGATAAAATAAAGGGAAGTTTTGATAACACTTAAATAACAAGTTTATGAAAAGAGTCGCAATAATATTAGGTACACTCGCTATATTGTCTATAAACTTTATTTATAGTCAGCAAGACCCGCAATACACGCAATATATGTACAATATGCATATAGTGAACCCTGCATATGCCGGTTCTGAGGGAACATTAAATATAGGATTGTTGCATCGCACACAATGGGTTGGATTAGACGGAGCGCCTAAAACAACTGTTGCAGCCATAAATGCTCCCATCAAAAAAAATATAGGAATGGGATTGTCGGTTTTTGCCGATGAAATTGGACCCGTTAAGGAACAAAACGTATTTGTGGATGTTTCCTATACCATTCAAACATCAGATTATGGAAATCTTGCATTTGGATTAAAAGGAGGTTTCTCGTTTTTGGATGCACAATTAAGTACCCTGGATTTGGGAGATGATATTCCAGATGATGTGTTTGACAATGATATAAACGATTCCTATGCCAATTTTGGGGCAGGAGCTTTTTATTATACCGATCATTTTTATGCGGGATTGTCTATGCCAAATATGCTAAATCAATTTCACCTTAACAGAAAAGGCGGCGTTATCAGTTCGGCATCAGAAAAAATGCACTACTATTTAACCAGTGGCTATGTTTTTGAAATGAATGACAATTTAAAATTAAAACCATCGGTATTGTTAAAAGGAGTAGAAGGAGCGCCACTTTCTATAGATTTGGCCGGTAACGTATTGATTAACAATAAATTTGAGTTGGGATTGTCCTGGAGAATTGACGATTCTTTAAATGCCTTAATGAATGTTGAAGTTGCCAATGGATTTAGAATAGGTTACGCTTATGATTATACGCTTTCAAATTTGGGTGATTTTAATTCAGGATCACACGAAATTATTTTATTGATAACCATCAGCAATTCCAGAAATGGATTATCGCCTAGATTTTTCTAACTGATAAAAAATTAAAATGATGAAAAAAATAGCCTTAATAATTTTATTGTTTGCCTTTTTTACAAGCAAAGCACAAATAGAAGCGCCGCGTTATTTTATAAAAAATATTGTGGCCAACAATGCTTTATCAAATTTTGGCGCAGCATTTTATGGCGAGGACAAACTTGTGTTTGCCGCTCCAACCAAAAGAAATTACATCATCAGCAATGTATGGAAAGGAAATGACCAGCCATATTTAGACCTTTATGTTGGTACAATCACTGAAGAAGGCGGACTATCAAACGTCCAAAAATTTTCAGATGTTGTTAATACAAAATTTCACGAAGCCGATGTTACTTTTTCAAAAGATCTAAAAACGGTGTATTTTACGCGAAGCAATTATTTTGAAGGAAGATATGGCAAAGATTCTTTAGGTATCAACAGGTTGAAAATGTTTAAAGCCACCCAAGATGCAGCTGGTAACTGGTCAGAAATCTATAATATACCATTCAACAATGATAACTATTCTGTTGGTCATCCAACCTTAAGCGAAGACCAAAAAACCTTGTATTTTATTTCGGATATGCCGGGAACATTGGGAAAAACAGATATTTTTAAAGTTGCGGTCAATGATGATGGCTCTTATGGAACACCCATAAATTTAGGTAAAGAAATTAACACGCCCGAAAAAGAAATGTTTCCGTTTATTGCAGGTAACGATGAATTGTATTTTTCATCAGAAGGCAGGAGTGGTCTTGGAATGCTTGATATTTTTATGAGTAAACTAAATGAAAATGGCGTTGAATACACCAAGCGTTTAGAAGAACCTATAAATAGCAATATGGACGATTTAGGATTCATCATCAATAAAAAAATGGGAAAAGGCTATTTTACTTCAAATCGATCTGGTGGAAATGGTGATGACGACATCTATTATTTCGAACGTTTGGAATGCAACCAATCAGTCATTGGATTGGTGAAAGATAAAGAAACGGGATTGCTTTTGCCGGGAACATTGGTAACCGTGTTTAAAAACAATATTAAAATAGACAGTCTAACAGTAGCGGTTGGGGAAAATGGCAGATTTGAGTTCCCTTTGGATTGTGAATCTTCCTATAAAATTATTGGAAATAAGCAAAACTATCTTGAGGGCTCTGTAAATTTGATAACGAATGATGTAAACAAAAAGGTACATCAAGTGACACTTATAATGGAACCTGATGAAGAGTTTTTTGTTGATGGAGACAGGGTTTTATTAAAAATAAATACCATTTATTTTGATTTTGATAAATCTGACATTAGGCCTGATGCTGCAATAGAGCTTAATAAAGCCATTGAAATTATGAAAAAATATCCTGATCTTATCGTGGAATTCGGCGCACATTGTGACTCAAGAGGACCCGATGCTTACAACGACAGATTATCTGAAAGAAGAGCGAAATCCACAGTGGATTATATGACAAAAAGGGGTATTTCGCCGGATAGACTGACAGGAAAAGGCTACGGAGAAAGAATGTTGGTGAACGAATGTTCCAATGGCGTAAAATGTACCGAAGAAGAACATCAATTGAATAGGCGAACCGAATTTGTAATTAAAAACCCGGAAGTGATAAATAATGGACAATTGTTAAATAATTATGATCACTAAATTTTCTTGGCAGCCAAATAAACTTCCTTGATATTACTACCGTTGTGGGGACGACATTTATCTAATAGTTTATTTTGGCTGCTTTTTTTATTGTTATTTATCCTGAATAAGAATTAAAAATCTTACGAATTCAACAAAAACTCCTTTAATTCCTCATAAGTTGAAATTTTTATAGATACTTTTTCTTTATCAATTACTTCCTTGATTTGTTTTGGCAATTCGATGGTTTCATTAATGATTGGCTCAACAACGTTTAAAAATTTCACAGGATGCGCAGTCTCTAAAAATATGCCGAAGGTGTTTGCTTCAACACCCTGTTTTTTCAATCCCAAATAACCAACCGCACCGTGCGGATCCGCAATATAATTGTGTTTTGCCTTAATTTCTTTCATCGCTATTTGCGTTTCTTTATCCGTAAAAGAATAGGAGGAAAGCACTTCCTTTAATTTGGAATCATCATTTTTAAAGATTTCTAAAATGCGTACAAAATTACTTGGATCACCAACATCCATCGCATTTGAAATAGTTTGTATTGATGGTTTGGGTGTATAAATTCCTGTTTCAAGATAATTAGGAACGATATCGTTGATATTTGTGGCCGCAATAAACTGTTTTATGGGTAATCCCAATCTGTGCGACATCAATCCGGCACAAATATTTCCAAAATTTCCACTGGGAACAGAAAAAATCAAATCCTTCTGTTTGCTTTTTAGTTGTTTATAGGCAAAAAAGAAATAAAACATTTGCGGCAGCCAGCGTGCCACATTGATGGAATTTGCTGAGGTTAAATTTTTGTTTTCAATCAAATTGGCATCCAAAAAGGCGGTTTTAACCATTGCCTGACAATCGTCAAATGTGCCGTCTATCTCCAAGGCCGTTATATTTTGCCCTAAAGTTGTCAGCTGCTTTTCCTGAACTTCGCTTACTTTACCGCTTGGATATAAAATAACAACTTCAACGCCTTCAACTCCAAGAAATCCGCTTGCCACAGCACCGCCGGTATCACCAGAAGTTGCCACCAAAACCGTTACTTGGGCTGTTTTTTCTTCTTTGTTAAAATAGCCCAAACAACGCGCCATGAAACGAGCGCCTACATCTTTAAACGCCATGGTCGGTCCGTGAAATAATTCTAAAGCTGCAATATTTTCTTCAATGGGAACAATGGGGAAATCAAAGTTTACCGTTGCTGAAATAATTTCTTTTAACTCCTTTTCGGGAATTTCATCTGCCACAAATTGTTTGATTACCTCAAAAGCGATCTCCTCATTTGATAAATTTTCAATATTATTTAAAAACCCTTTGATTAATGGGTTGATTTTCTCAGGAAAATACAAACCTTTATCGGGTGCCAGGCCTTTAATTACGGCATCTTTAAAGGTTACGTTTGGCGCTATTTTATTTAAACTGTAAAAGTTCATATTACTTACTTTCTAAAATTTTTATTCCTTCTTTATTCACTTTTGACACGTGGATATCATAAGGTAAACCCACTTTGTTATATACCAATCGCATGGCTTCAGCTACTTTTAAAGCGTTTTCTTTTCCTTTGCTCAGCGCAAAAACCGAAGGACCGGAACCGGAAATACCGCATCCCAGCGCACCTGCTTTCACCGATTCAAGTTTCAGCAAATCAAAAGCGGGAATTAAAATGGAACGAATGGGTTCCACAATAAAATCCTCCAAAGAACGTCCGATAAGTTCATAATCTTCGGTATAAAGTCCGCTGATCAATCCGCCTACATTTCCCCATTGTTTGATGGCATTTTTTAAGGTGACATTTGTTTTTAAAATTTCACGTGCATCGGAAGTTTTGACTTCAATTTGCGGATGAATGACTGTCACAAATAATTCACCCGGTGTATGAATGTTGATAATATCCAACGGCTCATAACTTCTTACCAAGGTAAATCCGCCAAAAAGGGCAGGAGCCACATTGTCGGCGTGCGGTACGCCGCTTGCCAAACGTTCGCCTTCCATGGCAAAACGCACCAAATCTTTGGTACTGAAAGGATCTCCCAACAACTTATTGATGGCCCAAACCGCACCGGCCGAACTTGCGGCACTGCTGCCAATTCCGCTTCCTGGTTTTATGCGTTTGTCTATTTCAATTTCAAATCCGAAATCGGTGTCAATTTCAGCCAACAGCGCCAATGCCGCAACACCGGATACATTTTTATGGGTTTCTAAAGGAACCGATTGTCCGGTAATTTTTATGATTCTTACGCCTTTTTCGGCCACTTTTCTGATGGTCATTTCATCGCCGACAGTGTCTAAAGCCAATCCCAACACATCAAAACCGCAAGAAACATTCGCAATGGTTGCCGGCGTAAATATTTTTAGTTCATTCATAGTACTAATTGTTTCCAATTCTAATAATATCGGCAAACAAGCCTGAAGCAGTAACATCGGCTCCCGCACCGGCACCTTTGATAATTAAAGGTTGTTCGCTGTACCTGTTTGTAAAAAACAACACAATATTGTCTTTTCCCGCCAAATCGTAAAATGGGTGCGTGGCGGGAATTTCCTTTAATCCAACATTTGCCTTTTCTTTATTGAATTCCGCGACATATTTAAGTCGGCAATTTTT
>JAVVEF010000068.1:0-8882 GCA_032251275.1 Lutibacter sp. | reverse complement strand
CGTATTCAATGCTTTTTTTATGTCCTTGTGGGTAATAACTGCAGAAATATTTTTTTCAGAAGCGCCTTGGGCTATCGCTCTGATATTCACGTTATTTCTTCCCAAAGCACTAAACATTTTACCGCTGATGCCTTGATGGCTCTTCATATTGTCGCCCACCAAAGCAATAATGGCGTTATTTTTTTCAATGATGAGCGGATTCACTTTATGTTGTGAAATTTCAAAACTGAATACAGCATTAACTGCGAGTTCGGCTTTTTCTGCATCAGCATTGTTAATGGCGATACAAATTGAATGTTCGGAAGACGCCTGGGTAATTAAAGAAACATTTATTTTTTGCTGAAACAACGCTTCAAACAGGCGTTTTGAAAATCCGGGAATGCCAACCATACCGCTTCCTTCCAAAGTTACCAAAGTCATATTTTCAATATGGCTTATTCCTTTAATCGGATTGGCATTTGAAGTTACTTTTGTAATTAAGGTACCATCAGCCTTCGCGTCAAAAGTGTTTTTTATTTTGATGGGAATTTCGTTCTCTAAAACAGGTTGAATGGTTGGCGGATACAACACTTTTGCACCGAAATGCGACAATTCCATCGCTTCCTGGTAAGAAATATTTTTAATGGGAAAAGCCTGTTGCACAAATTTCGGATTTGCGGTATACATCCCGCTTACATCTGTCCAAATTTCCAACACGGAAGCGTTTACCGCTGCGGCGATAATGGCTGCTGTATAATCGGATCCGCCACGGCCTAAAGTTGTGGGCTCACCGCTTTCTGTTTTGGACACAAACCCTGGCAATACAATGATTTGGTGCTTGTTGTTTTTGAAATAGGTTTCGATATTTTCGTTAGTCTGTTCAAACTTTACAACGGCATTTGAAAAATTTTCATCGGTAACAATCAGTTCCTGTGCATTTTTTAATTCGGCGTCCAGTCCTTTGTTTTTCATTGCTTCAACAACAATAAAGGAAGAAAGTAATTCTCCGAAACTCACTATTTTATCCGAAGTTTTGGCCGACAATTCATTGATTAAAAAAACGCCTTCCAACGTGGCTTCCAATTTATTGAGCATTTTTTTTACATAACCCAAAACACCGCTTTGGTTGCTCACCGGAATTAATTCACGAATCACCTTTAAATGGCGTTCTTCAATTAATTTGAACTGATTTTTATAATTATCATCGCCTGTGCAAGCCAAGTTTCCCGCTTCCAGCAACACATCCGTAATGCCGCCAAGGGCAGAAACCACCACAATTACTTGGGTGTTGTATGCGCTGTCTTTAACAATTGCGATTGCTTTATTTATATTTTCTGGAGTGGCGACTGATGATCCGCCAAATTTTAAAACCTTCATGGTAGTAATTTTTTATGCTGATTTTTATATTTTTTGAAAAGCTATTCTTGTTTCCTTAATTTTTGAAAACGAATATTGATACGGGTGATATAAATAGACAGAACCCCTAAAGGGTGATACCGAATGTGGTTGTAGTGGCAACAACAAAATACAACGCGGTGATTGCGTTTAACAGGATGTTATGTGAATTTGTTTTTTGCATAGGCCAAAAGTAATTATTTTTTTAATTACACAATCATTTTAGGTGATTTTTCATAAAAATTTATTTTAAATCTTCAATTTCCATCTATTTACAGCTAAAAACTGTTTTATTTTACGAATAAATGAATTTATTTTATGCAAATACTAATCCAAATCTACAATCACCTGATTTTTAATCAGATCGTCGAATGTTTCCTCTTTTCTGATTAAATAATCCTGACCTTTATAATACAAAACTTCAGCAGGTCTGTATCTCGAATTGTAATTGGAAGCCATAGAAAAGCAATAAGCGCCGGCATTGCTAAAACACAACACGTCGCTTTCGGTAATTTCACTAATTCTGCGATTGGTGGCAAAAGTGTCGGTTTCACAAATGTAACCCACTACGGAATAGTAGCGTTCTCGTCCTTCCGGATTGGAAACATTGTGAATATGGTGATAGGAATCATAAAACATTGGACGGATTAAATGATTAAAACCAGAATCGATACTCGCAAAAACAGTGGATGTGGTATGTTTTACCACATTTACATGCGCCAAAAAGAATCCAGCTTCACTCACCAAAAATTTTCCCGGCTCAAACATCAATGTTAATTCTTTACCGTATTCTTTACAAAAACTATTGAATCGCTCCGATAATTTTTCACCCAATTCTTCAATATTTGTTGAAATATCACCTTCTTTATAAGGCACTTTAAATCCGCTTCCAAAATCTATAAAATCCAAATCTTCAAATGCTGTGGCCGTATTAAACAAAATTTCAGTGGCCGCCAAAAACACGTCGATATCTAAAATATCTGAACCTGTATGCATATGAACACCGTTGATGTGCATACCTGTATTTTCTACAACTCTTTTGATATGAGGCAATTGATGGATCGAAATTCCGAATTTAGAATCGATATGGCCTACGGAAATTTTAGAATGTCCGCCTGCCATAATATGTGGATTGATGCGCACACAAACAGGCGTGTTAGGGTAGAGGTGACCAAATTGTTCTAAAATAGACAAATTGTCGATATTGATTTGAACGCCCATTTTTGCTGCTTGTTCAATCTCTTTTAATGAAACGCCATTTGGCGTAAAAATGATATTTTCCGGAGCAAATCCGGCTTCTAAACCCAAAAGCACTTCTTGTATGGAAACCGTGTCGATTCCTGAATTCAACTTTTTAAAAAATTTCAAAATACTGATGTTTGAATTGGCTTTTACCGCATAATTCAATTTCAATTTTTTAACGGATGAAAAAGCTGCAGTAATACGGTTGTATTGCGATTCCATTGTTGAAGCATTATAAACATAAAGCGGACTTCCGTATTTTTCAGTAAGGGAAACTAACAATTGACTTTCCATAAATTTGATTTTATTAAGTTTTCAAAAGTAACCATCTGTCGGTTGTTTTAAAAGACAGACACAATAAAATAACAATATTTAACCTTTTGTTAAATAAAAAGCCCCAATCTTTTGCAGAATGGGGCTCAAAAATATTTCTGTAATTAATTATTTTGCTTTTTCAGCAGTTAATTTCGCAATTCTTACCACAACGTCTGTGGCAAGTTGAATAGCTTCCGCAGCAACAAATTCATAACGTCCGTGAAAATTATGGCCGCCCGCAAAAATATTCGGACAAGGCAAACCTTTATAAGACAATTGAGAACCGTCTGTTCCGCCTCTAATTGCTTTTATTATGGGTTTAATTCCCAATTGTTTCATTGCTTCTTCAGCAATATCAACAATGTGCATAACCTGTTCAATTTGTTTGCGCATATTGTAATATTGGTCTTTTAGTTCAACTTCAACCAAATTACTGCCTAATTTTTTATTTAAATCATCGGCAACTTTTTGAAAAGTGGCTTTGCGTTCTTCAAACAACTTCATATCGTGATCTCTGATAATGTACTCGAGCTCGGTTTTTTCAACTTCACCTTGCATGCTGCTTAAATGATAAAATCCTTCGTAACCTTCAGTTTCTTGAGGAATTTCATTTTTTGGCAATCCGGAAATAAATTCATTGGCAATTAACATAGAGTTAATCATTTTTCCTTTTGCGTAGCCTGGATGCACAATTTTACCGTGCACAATTACTTTTGCGCCGGCTGCATTGAAATTTTCATATTCCAATTCGCCTACGGTACTTCCGTCCATTGTGTACGCCCATTCTGCACCAAATTTTTCCACATCAAACATATGCGCGCCTTTTCCAACTTCTTCATCGGGCGTGAAGCCAATTCTAATTTTACCATGCTTAATTTCGGGATGATTGATTAAATATTCCATGGCCGAAACAATTTCCGTAATTCCGGCTTTGTCATCGGCGCCCAAAAGGGTAGTGCCATCGGTTGTAATTAGAGTTTGTCCTTTATACAACAACAAATCTTCAAAATAACTTGGAGACAACACAATATTTTCCGCTTTGTTCAGTAAAATATCGCCGCCATCGTAATTTTTATGGATTAAAGGTTTTACGTTGGTGCCTGAATAATCCGGACTTGTGTCAATATGTGCAATAAAACCAATGGTTGGCACTTTAAAATCAACATTTGATGGAAGTGTTGCCATAATGTAGCAATGATCATCTAAGGTAACATCCTTCATACCGATTTTTTTCAATTCATCAACCAAAATATGCGCCAAATCCCATTGTTTTTCAGTGCTCGGAAAATCAGGATTATTTGGGTCAGATTGGGTGTCCACTTGAACATATTTTACAAATCGATCTATTATTTTTTGCATATTTTTTATATTTTTATCAAAAGTAAGGATTCATTAAAGTTTTAGCAATGTAATTGCCATAAATTATTCCAAAAAATGAATACTTTCCAGCAATAAAATTGATTCACAAATACGTTTGTCGACATTTGCGTTTCCGTAAATTTCAGTATAGGCAGAAAAATAAATATTTTCTGAAATTTTTGTCAAGACAGTAAATCGATGGTAGTCAAAATTATTTTTTGTTCCTTTTGAAACATACCAAAAACTGGGTTTCGACTGAAAAGATTCATTCCCTGAATCAATTATTTTAAGGTTATTTGCGGTCAAAACAGAATCTTTTCTGAGGTGAAAATCACTGTTGAAATTCAGGGTTCCAAAATTAAAAGAAGCGGCTAAAATATAGGTTTCAGAAAGTTGTTTTATGGTGTCGGCAGTAAAGATTTCAGACTGATAATTATCGAAGTATAATTTTGTTTTCCAATTAGTTGGAATATTTAATGTGAAGTTTTTTTTAAAATCTGTTATTTCTTTGGTATTTTTATATGTTGTGGGATTGCAATTCATCTTTTTACCAATTTCGGATTGATTTGAACATCCCAAAATCAACAAAAAATTCAAGCTTAAAAAAGCAATGTTTCTCATTTTAAACGGAATCAATTTCATAGTAAATTTATCAGAGGTTTGTATGAATTGGATGAGTGGTAACGAATTTGGGATGCGTTTTTATCTCAGCCGCAGCATTTTTTATATTTTTTTCCGCTTCCGCACACACAAGGATCATTTCTTCCAATTTTTTTTTCAGTCCGAATATGTTCGTAAATAATGTTTGTTTTAGAATTAATATCATCTTTACCGTTGAATTCAGAATCAGGATTAAGTTTAAAAAAATCATCAAGTAGCGACCTTCCAGATTTTTTAACATCATTTTTACCCCCTTCGATTATAAACTCTGACAGTTCCCCAATATTCGCCAGCTCTTCTGAAATTTCATTTTTAAATTGATTGAACGTTTTTTGTTTGATGGTAAAACTCTTTCTAAATATTTTTTCTTCTTCAATAAATTCGATCTCCGAAATTGAATCGGGTTTTTGCCAACTATGGACAAAATTGAAATTCCATAAGTCGGGAGAAAAATTGGCAATTACTTTCCCTTTTAAAAGTTTTGTTGATTGAATAAAACTATTATGGGTTTCTGGGTTGATTATTTCATAGCTTTTCAAAAAGTCATATAAATAGACACTTCCCCATAAAACGGAAACCATTTCAGCTTCATTTTCCACAAAGAAACTTCCAGATAATTCTGTCAGGTATTTTTCAAATTTATTTGCCTGAACAGAAAAGTATAAATCGGGCTTTATTTTTTTCTTAGTAGTTTGGTTATTCAAAAAAATTATTATGTTATCGAACAAATTGCCGCTAAGAGGAAAACTAAAGTTCTTTTCTTTCATATACCTCAGAAAATAACCTTTCAAAACAATTAAACAATTTTTTCTGTTATTCATAAAATCAGGTACTATTTTCTCAATCATTATTGGTTTGAATAAACCTTTTTCAATTGATAGAAGAACGGCTTCATCGAATTCAAAACCATAGTTATTCAATAATACAGAAAACTCATCTTTACTGAATTCAGCATTGTTTTTATCATAAAGATTCTCTAATGTCAAATAAAACTTACATATTGCTAAATCATAATCAGCGCCACTCAATAACTCCTCTGAATTGGTCACACATTCAAAATTATGCGCTATTGCGTTTTCTAACAGTTCAATTTGCCGGAAGAAAATCAGTTTTCTAAAATTTGTTAAATATTTATCAAAATCTTGAACTGGGTATTGCATAAAGTTTGAAAATGCAGCGGCAACATCATCTTTTTTATCCTTAAAGCCATAATAATCAATCAAAAATTCATCAAAATACTGAAAGTATTCCCTATAAAGTTTGGGTTGTTTATCCTGAAGCAATTTAATGAATTTTAATACCTTATCAAATTCTTTAGCATCTTCATGATGCCCTTTTACTTCTAAAATAACTTCTCCAACATCATAATTTTCAATAAATTCATTTGGTAATTCTTTTGAAAAAAAGTCATAAGCGGTATCAAATATTTCTAAAATATTTTCATTAATGTATTTATTCCAAAAATCTTCTGTTGTCATTTCTTATGCAAATTTAATAGTCGCAAATTTAAAAATATATTCCAATAATCTGTTACACTTTTCTAAACTGCAATTGATAAATTTCTATTTAATGGAAATTTTAGCAATCACTTCATTGCCTGAAACCCACGCGGTATTCTCATTTACGAAACGAATGGCATGAAAACCTTCGTCACTTACCTTTTCCCAAGTTTTTCCCGAGCTTTTCGAGTAAAAAACGCCATTGTCGGAAACAGCAAATACTTCTTTTCCTTGTGTATTTGGCACATATTGCACACAGCTCACGTATTTTGGCTCGGCATTTTCCGACACAACTTCCCAGGTTTTACCGCCGTTTTTGGTAATTGCCTTATTGGCATAATTCCCGTGCATATCGGTATAATCGCCGCCACAAATAATTCCTTGTCTTTCATTGTAAAAATCGACTGAATAAATTCCCGTGCTGCTTTTTCCCTGAACGATTGGCGTATCGTATACTTTCCAAGTTAAACCCATATCAGGCGTATGAAAAACACGCGATTTCATTCCGCCAGTCACAATCCAGGCATTTTCGCCGACAATGGCGATATTGGTATTGCTGGCGGCAAAAGCGGCTTCACCGGCTTCAATTTTTGGCAAGTTTTTACAATCCATTTTTCCCCAGGATTTTCCGCCATCACGGGTAATCAACACCGATAAACAATCATTGGTTGGATCACCGACGGCGATGCCGTTGAGTTTGTCAAAAAACTTCATGGAATCGTAAAAAACTTTTTCGTGCACTTCTTTATAAACCAATTCAAATTCATTGTTTTTATAGCGGTACAAAAGCGCCGGATTCCCGATACTCAATGCAAAAACGGCTTCTTTTGTGTAAGAAATTGCCCTGAAATGTGGGATAATCGTATCAGTGACAATTTTTTTGGCGCCCACCAATTTACCGTTTGCGGCGATAATGCCAATCATTCCGTTTGAGCTTGCGTAAACCACCGAAGAATCGTTCACAACTTCAATAGCACGAATACTGGCGCTGTCTATGTTGAATTTTTCTATGGAAATTTTTACGGTTTCGCGTGGTTGGTAATTTTTATTGCAGGCTGTAAAAAAAGGAAGGAGCATTAAAATGACTAAAATGTTTTTCATTTGGTTTTGTTGAAGATTTAAACAAATTTAGATAAAATAAATCAGAATTTTAAACAACAAAAAAGGCAAGTTAAAACCTGCCTTTTTTGTTTATTTATATCAATAAAAATTACTGGTTGAAAAATTCATCAGTAATATACATTTCTTTGTCAAACCTTTTTTCAAGTTTTGAAACTTCAACTTCTTTAATTTCAGAAAACTTAAGCGATTTTGCTTGTTTGGCCGAAAGACCTCTAATATCGTCAAGCGCGGCTTTTAAAACCACTTCATCTTCATCGCCAAAAGGCAAAATATTATTCCAAAATTGAAATTCTTTTACTTCAATATCAGGAACAAATCCATTTGTATAATCACTTTGATCCAGTTTGTTAAATATTTGAAATACAATGGGCTGCATCGCATATAAATGTGCAGAATTTGCAGAATCCTCGTCCGTATAATCTGATGAAGGTGAATCATATAAGGTGATTGACCCCACATTTTTACCGTAAGTGGTGGTTCCAATTACTTTAACCGGCATAAACGGCCTTAATCCATTGATAATCATTTCACTGGCAGAAGCCGTGCTTCCCGATGTTAACACATATAGTTGGTTGATGCCGGTAAGTCTGTTAATAGTTTGTTCACCCGTTTTTGTGCCATTTGCATCGTACACATTTAATTTATTTTGAAAAGTGAATGAACCGCTCTGATTGGTGTGTTTTGCATTAAAAGTTAATTTTGCAAAAATTTCCGTTCCTGCACTTGCGTCAATCATACTGGCCAAATACGCTGATGTCTCCACAGATCCGCCTCCGTTTAACCTTAAATCCAAAATCAATTCCTGAATTCCTTCATTTTTAAAAAACTCAAAAGCTACATTTAATTCATCGTTATAAGAAGACCTAAATCCGTTATAAACCAAATAGCCCACTTTTTTTCCGTTAATGTCCGAAAACACTTTTTTGAAATGAACAGGGTCTTCTGAAATTTCAACCGCAGTAATTGTTTTATCGGCAATTAAAACACCATTTTCAGTAACAATTGATACGGTTACCGTTTCATTAGAAAGCTTACTTACTACTGAAGAGTAATTGCCTTCATTCATAATGACGCCATCCAAAGCATTGATAATATCTCCTCTTTTAATTCCGGCCAAATCTGCAGGAGAACCCGGTGCCACATAACGCACATAAAAAACAACATCGCCGGCTGAATTAATTGAAACCGCCTGTAAACGAAATCCGAATGATTTTGTAATTCCCTGAAAAGAATTGTTTAAAGCATCAAAATCATCCACAATCCAAGAAAATCTGTCGGTAGTTCCTTCTTCAAATAATAAACTGTAAAAAA
>JAVVEF010000067.1:12472-15434 GCA_032251275.1 Lutibacter sp. | reverse complement strand
AAAAAAATTAATATTCAATTATAACATTGGACATATGGAGCAAACCGACCGTTTATCGTCTTGTTTTTATATTGCAAATATGTCTTTTCTTATAAATTCAAAACTTCATTTTTTTATAGAAAATTTTGGTGATTTACACCATAAGAAATTAATGTCACACAACCTAAATATAGGCGGAGGTTATAATTTTACCGATAAGTTGATTTTAAATATATCAGTAAACAATAGTTTAAATAAAGACTTATTTTACGCAGGAGGCAGGATAACTTGGATTATAAATACCAAAAAAACTAAAACTTAAACACCAACTTTTTTAAATACAGACATTTCTTTTCGTAGTTAATGATGGCGTTCCCTTTTTCAAGAATGTCAGCACCGATAATTCCGTCAACAGCTTCTGCGTGATGTTCCGTCAATGCAGTGTTCACATGTGTTAAATCGAGCAACACCACATTAAAATTTTTGTATTTCCATTGGTTAATTTCAATATTGTTTTTGGATGAAATTTTTGTCTCCATGCCAATGGCTCCTGCCCCTGCGGCTTTTGTTTCGGAATCTTTTACTTCCAATTTAAATTTCTCTGCCAAATTGATGTCGATACAGGAATTTGAAGCGCCGGTATCCAAAATAAACCGCCCTTTTACCTGGTTTAATTTTGCTTTAAGTTCAAAATGATTGGTGTTGATCTTTTTGAGTTTTATTTTGGCGTATCCTTTTCGCAAAAGAATGTTATTAAATTCCATCTATTGATTATTTAGCACAAATTTACCTTTTTTATCAGACCCTTTTATGATTTTGTTTTCATCAAATATCTACTAAAAAGCAAAAAAAATACTGTCTCGAAAAAAAGACAGTATTTATTTATATGATTTAACTAATTTATTATTCTACTTTAAATGCGATTGGTAAACTGTATTTCACACCAACTGCACGTCCGCGTTGTTTTCCCGGAATCATTTTAGGTAATGATGATACAACTCTAATCGCTTCAGCTTCCAATCTTTTGTGTGGCGCTCTAGCCTGAATATCGGTAATGTTTCCTGTTTTATCAATTTTAAACATCACAAATATTTTCTTAATGCCTGGCGTTAATCCTAATTCCGACGCCAAATCAGCATTAAATTTTGAGTTCACGTGTTTAGATATTTTTTCCTGCAAACATTCTTTTAATTCTGCTTTTGAGCCTTTACATCCAGGATATACAGGAACATCTTCAATAATTGCAAAAGGAACATCTTCCATGATTTCTTCATCTAAGTTCACCTCAACAATTTTCGTAATTTCAACAGCCTCTTTTTCATTTGATTCTGTTGATTTAATCACTGTTTCTTCAATCTCTTTTTCATCCTCAACAATTTCAATCTTATCAGGTGCCGGTGGTGGTGGCGCTTGTGGCTCAGGCGGTTTTACTTGCTCTATCTCTATAGTTTGCTCTTCATCTTGGGCATTATAGCTTGCGGGACCAAGTTCTGCGATAACTCTATCGTACGTCTTTTTTTCAATGGCTAAGTACACTATTAAAAGTGCCAAAACTAAACCCAACTGCATAAACAATTTGGTGTAGGTCTCTAAATTTGCTTTTGGATTTTTTTTGACTTGCATCTGTAAAATTTTTATAGGTTGCTAATTTAATAATTTAAATATATTATACAAGTATATTTTTTAATTGATATTAATTTTTTTTCAAAACAAGGACAAAAAATATAGTTGCAACGGCAATACCCGAAAAATTGGCAACAACATCGTATAAATCTGCTTGTCGGTAATCGGTCAATGCTCCCTGTAAAATCTCAATAATTATGCCATAAATAAAAAC
The DNA here is from genome assembly GCA_032251275.1 of Lutibacter sp. Classification (GTDB taxonomy): domain Bacteria; phylum Bacteroidota; class Bacteroidia; order Flavobacteriales; family Flavobacteriaceae; genus Lutibacter. Next base: position 13,618 of record JAVVEF010000067.1, on the reverse strand, counting down.
AGCTGAGGCAACCAATACGGTTGATTTCAATGGGTTGGACTTTAAGCCATAAGCCAATAACCAGCTTATTGTCAACAAAAAATAGCCGGATGCGTGCAATATTTTATCTGAAACCCGCACACCGATTTCCATTTCGCTTTTTAGAGAAATTAGACTGCCAACCCCTATTGCAATGGTTAAAAATAAGGCAATGTAAAAAAAATAATTACGCCCCAATCAGTTCTCCGTATTCAGCTGCCGATAATAATTCCTCTATTTCAGAGGCATCAGAAATGGCTATTTTAATCATCCATCCTTCTCCATAGGGATCTTTATTTACTTTTTCAGGTTCATCACCCAATGCTTCGTTAAATTCAACTATTTCACCCGAAATTGGCATAAATAAATCTGAAACTGTTTTTACGGCTTCCACCGATCCAAAGACTTCGTCTTTCTCAATTGTGTCATTTAAAGTGTCAACATCAACATAAACGATATCTCCCAATTCACTCTGCGCAAAATGCGTAATGCCAACTGTAGCTGTATTGCCTTCAACTTTAACCCATTCGTGGTCTTTTGTGTATTTTAAATCTGCTGGAATTTTCATTATTTTTATTATTAATTTTATTATTTAATTTACTGTTTATTTTATTTTTTAATTACCAAATATATACCTGACACTTAATCCCGAACTCACTGATTGACGTGGGAAAGTTGTTGAAATTGCATATTGGGAAGAACTTTGGTCAAAGTAAAAAGAGGTTGTCAGGTTTTTGCTTACCGCATAATTAGCGAAGAATTTTATGGACAGTAAACGCTGACCTCCAGTTACTTGATTATTGTCTTTGTCAATGGCCCTGATAATAGTTTCATTGTCCCTTAATGCGATATCTGCCCTTAAATCGAGATCTCCTTTCAATTTTGTCACCTCGCCGCCAAATTTAAAATTCATCGCCAAATCTTTAAGCCTGTATCCCAATCCAACCACATATTCTGTTCCTTTTATTTGGGTAATTGTATTGTTGTTAAAGTTTAAAGTTAGCCCTCTGTCCTTATTGATTCGACCGCTGAAAGATACGGAATTTTTCATTTTCACATCAACTTTTATCAGCGGAGAAAATTCTTCCAGTAAATTAACATTTGAAAAAATGGTTTTGTTGATGTAAT
>JAVVEF010000067.1:0-12372 GCA_032251275.1 Lutibacter sp. | reverse complement strand
TCAAAAGTAACATCACTGTTATTGAATGATGTTTTAATCATATTGTGGCTAATGCTAAAGTTTCCGTATTGGGTAATAGGTGAATTTGTTTTTAAAACATTGTTCACCACATCCAATTGCTGTGAGGTGTTTTTGGTATAGGTTTTATTCCCCCTAAATTCTATGTCCAAATTCTTGGATGGCTCAACGGTGATGGTTGCATCCAGTTTATTAAAATGCGTTTGGCTAAAAGTCCGGTTAAAATAAGGATCGTTTTCATTTCTAGACAGCAGCCAGCCATTCTCAACAGCTCTTTGTCTGATGTCAATCTGGCTTCCAAACACAAATCCAAATGTTGGCGCAAGCCCGCCGCTGTAATTGTCGCGTCCCAAAAATCCGATTTGAGGCACATAACCCGGCAAGAAAGTTCCATTATTTTCAGCATAATTAATCCGCGCTTTTTTTATCGCAGTTAGCACCTTGTAAAAAGCTTGTCCGATTTCAGACCCAACAGATTTTCTCTTTTTGGCAGCATCATTTTGATCAGTTTCCGGCGTTTTTGAATCTTCGGATGCGGTCTTTGGCTTTTTATTCAACAACTTGTCAATACCAATGGTTTTGTAAAAAGTGTCAAAATCCAAATCAAAACCTAAGGTGTGTGTATTTGCATTCTGAATAACATTTCCAACTTTGTCCGCGTAGGATTGTGAGGATGCCTGCCAGTCAAAATCGGCCGTATAGGCATAGTTTGCATTCACAAATTCTAAAAACGGCAGTTTATTTAATGGAATTTTGTAGGTTCCGTTTAACGATTGGTGGTAATGATCTGGTCTTCCAGTGGTAAAGAAATTGTCAAATAACTTGATGTCATCCGTAGCGAAAAAGTCATCATAAATATTGTTATTGGTCGCCCTAAAATTAAACTGCAGTGATTTTGTTAAATTGTATCCAATCGCATAATCCCAATCGAACATAAAATGACGTTGCCGCAATACCGGTAATTCCGGCAAGCCTTCAATTAAACTTCTTGACAGCTGCTCATTGTAACGTCTGATAATATTTGAATTTACAGAGATTGTTGAAGGCAATAAACTCAGGTTAAAATCTTTGATGAATTGCAAATACCGTCCTTTTAGCGCCTCAGAGTTTTTAAATGGCTCCAACGTAAATTCCTTGAAACTGTAATTATAATTTGCCGATGCCCGAACATTTTGATCACTAAATTTTTGAACATTGTAATCTTTGTGATAGGTTTCGTTATAGGCATAGGAAACCGACAAGTTTTCTACACTGTAAAAACGCTGCTTGTTATCTGAATTTTGATTGAATTCTTTTCTGACATTGATTAAACTGATGCTTCTTCTTTTGGTATAATCTCTGGCATTTTTGCTGTTCGGGTTGATGTCTTTCGCGTCGTCAAACAACACATCCTGATATTGCGGATCATATTTTGGATTCCTAAACTCTTCTGAAATGCTGTAATTAAAAGGCAATCTTATGTCCCAATCTTTTGGCAAAAGTTTTCCAAGATTTATATTGGTGACCACGTCATACAATTTTGTGTCTTGCTGGCTGCGTTCATTTACACGTTGTTCAATGCCGCCAAATCCTTGTGTTTCCATTCTTCCTGTTACGGCAACATCCGCAAAATCGGCAAAATTTGCATCGGCGCTCACCACAGCTGCCCAACCTCCTTTATTGTCGAATTCGGAAACCCGCATTTCATTAAACCAAATTTCAGCGCTTTGATTGGTGGTTGTTGCGTTTTTTACACCCAGCATAATGGTTTTGATATTCGCCAAATTTGGATTTCCCTTTACCCTTATTACATAATCTTCTTCTATTTGAGAAGGAATAATTGGTGGATAAAGTTCATTTATATTAGCATTATTTTCCGGCGATATCCTTTCCAATTTAAGCTTCCCTAATTGTTCCAAAAAGGCATCCAAATTGTTTTCTTCCGGCCAAATTTCGAGCGGTGTTGTTACCCCGTATTCAGAAACTGTCAATAATTTTTCTATCTGATAATAGTTGTCGTTTAAATCACTTCCTATTCTGATAATGGCTTTTAATTCATTGTCCTGAACTTGTGGTTTTGTTTGAATTCCTTCGGCATGCAAAAACAATTTAAGGTGTTTGTACATTCTTAAATCTACCTTCACATTTTTGAATATGGCTCTTGTTTCATCAGGTTCCAAATCGGTCACTTTTAATGATAATGATTGCTCATTTTGTTTTTGCAAAGTGGTGGTTCCCCTTAAAATTTCACGCTCAATTCCCGGAGGCAATACATAAGGAATTGGACTTCGGCTTTCGTTTTCCTGAATATTTACCACGCCAACCTGAAAATTTTGAAGTTGTATATTTGTTAAATCCTGCGGCGGCACAATGGCGTCATCCAACGTTTTTGTAAAACGTCTCCAATCGCCGCGCACCAACTGCAACTCGCCAAAACGCAACACCACCGGCATTTTAAATTTGGTTAAAAATATTCGCATAAAACGAATGGTATTGAATCCGGTAATATTATTGACAACCTCATCCGGACTGCTTACCTGAATCCTGAATTGCAGCCATCTAAATTCTTTTTCACTGCCATCTTCAAGTTCAACTTTTACTATTTTTTCATCAACAATATTGTTTTGCCCTATCACCAAATCATTTTTATTTAAAGACACTTTATATTGATAATAGCTCTCAACCGTGTTCATGGTCTGGTCTCTGTTGATGTCTTCAACATCAGGAAATGTTGTTGCTGATGTTGGGTAACTTTCTGTTGATAAATTGTTTGTTGGCGAATTTCCCTGTGTATTGTTAAACTTTTTATAGCGCGTTAAAACGGATGCATTGTTGTTGTCGTATTCCGTGCTTCTGAAATAGGAATAATTGTCATTTGCCGGATCGGGGCCAAAAGCAGTTCCAAACAATTGGGTTTCTTCGGCATCATTCAAACCGTCAAAACCAATATCCTGACTCAAACGTTCATCATCTTTATCAGAGAACGCATACAATAATGATTGGTTGGTAGGAATTTTACCCCAATCTGTTGGCTCGGTATTGCTGGTGCTCAACGGATTTTCAGGCAAGCCGTTTTCATACATTTTTCGGCCATCCTTTAAAATATCTTCTGATACATTTCCAAGGTTAAAATAAACTTCCCCAACCTGATTTGCAGGATCGCTCGGATTTACTCCGGAAGGCAAACCTTCTTCATTTGTAATGGAATAATGGTCGTAAGGATCCATCAGCCAAAACTGAATATATTCAACGTTGGATTGTTCAAAGTTTGTGGTAGTCAATGGTCTGGTAATCCCGGCCCATCGGTCTTCCGGATTGGTAAATTTTCCGTCGGCACCCACATTGTCGGTGTCAAAATTATAACTTCCCCTTTCATTCGGATAATACGCCAAATCCAAGGTTCTCACTACAGTTGACTGCGTTAAATCCAAATCTTGCTCCGGAAATAATTCTTCATACCTGATTCTTCTAACCTCTGCACGAGAAAGCTCTGCATTGTCAATGTTACCTGGCTGTAATGAAGATCCTCCGTAAAAAAGCGGATCAACGGTGTACCAGGCCAATCGGGCTCTTTTATAACCGTAAGGCAAACCGGTGGCGTTTCCGCCCAAATCAAATTGCGTCTGATATTGCGGCGTGCTTGCCATATACCATTGCTGAATTGTTTTTATTTCAATAGGAATTTGTGAGCCTTCAAAATCATCAACATAAGAAGTCGCTTGTCCGTCTAACTCAATTCTTTTTGGTGAACCCGGAATTAAATAGGCAAAATCTCCACGGATTGAAAAATTTGAAGGAACATCCGTATCAATATTTGGCAGTTTGTTCACCCATTTTGTAAATTTCGGAACTTCAGTTCCAAAGCTTGCATTCAGTCCAAAAATGGTATTGTTGATTGGCTCTTGCCCGAACAATGCTTTTTGTGTTATGGGCTTTTCATTTAAATTTAAAATGGTGGCGCCGGCAATAAAATTATCAGAAAATTTATGCTCCACATTAACGCCCAAAAAACTTTTTGTCTGCAAATTAAACGTGGCATTGTTCTCCACCGAAACTTCAATTGGCGCATTGGATGCTTCCAAACTTGGATTGATAATTTGCACCCTTCCCATTTGATAATCCACCACATAATCAATGCCTTCAACCAATTCTCTTCCGCCGGAAGTCACCCTAACCGAACCTTGCGCCACATTAAAAGCGCCTAAAGGTATGCCGTTGGCACTTTCAGATTTATGGTAACCTTTTAATAAGTACTTGTCTTTTTGCTGAAAATTATTTTTTGCTTCAGATTGGGTGATTCTGTAAAGTTCATTAAATATGTATATTTCATCGTCACTATCAGTCAATTTGGTTTGTAAGTCCGTTCCGAAAGGTTCAACGTTCGGAAAAATAATATATCCTTTTTCTGAATTTACCGTAGCGCCTTCCACATAATCAAAATAACCATCGCCTTCGGGTGTGAAAAACTGACTTTGATCTAGCCTGTCCACATCCAATAAATTCATCAATGTCTTGTCTGAAACACCAGGAGTTTGCGCATTTTGCAAAACGTTTATCGATACACCTGTTGCATCATCGGCATACAGCAATTCCAATCTAAAACCATCGCGCTGCATTCTGAAAGTTTGCAAAGAATAAATGTTTTTCATCATCAAATCCCACATCGGAATTTGTGTGCTTATGATTTCGCTTCTAAGCAGTTTTACCACAATATTTTCAGGTGCAATAATACCGTCACTGGTAAATTCACCTACTTTATACACTTGAGAATCTCCACTTACTGTATATTCAAAAGACACGGCAAGCACATCAGAATCGGCCAATCTTCTGTTTAATGAAATAAATCCTAGCTGCGGATGCACCCTGTATTCATCGGGTCTTAATTTGATGGCGTTTTCCAAAACCGAATAATCTCGGCCTTGTTGCATACCAAAAGGAGATAATCCGTTGCCAACTGTTGAAATGTTACGAACAGGGTTTGTGGTTGTTAATATGGATGAAATGTCGTTTGCGTTGTTTGTTGGGAATAATGCGCCCGGAACCGGCGTTACGTTGGCCGGACCAATATTTGAAGGATCGCCTTCCCCAATATCGGAAAGTGCCACAATATTTCTGATGTCAATAGTTGTGGCGTTTCTGTTGGTGACCCAAACCTCCACTTTTGTGATATTTACCGCACTGTTAATGAGCGGATAATCTTTTAAAGCACTATTGTAATTGTCCCTAAAATATTGCGCCAAAAAGAAGTGCCTGTTTTCATCGTAATCCGTTGCCTGCAATTCAAATTCCTGAATGGTGGATCCGCCTTGCGCAGCCACAGTTTTGGTTTGTGATTTTTGTTCGGCAAAAACACCCGTTACGGATGTTTTTCCAAATTGCAATTGTGTTTTTACCCCAAATAAGCTTTGGGCGCCAACAATTAAGGAGTTTTTTAGTGGCATGCTCACATTCCCGACTTCTATTTTTTGAAGAATGTCATCTTCGGTCGGCGTATATTCCAACTTTATCTGATTTTGGAAATTAAAGGTTGATTGTGTGTCGTATTGCGCGCTCACTTTTAACTTTGTTCCTATTTTGGCCAAGATACTCGCGCTAATTTCCTGGTTAAAATCGAACGTAAAACTTTTTCTGTTGCGCTCGGACAATTGCGGATTGTCAACTTTTTGATACAACATACCCAACTTCACCAATACCGATCCCTGCGGATTTACTTCAATGGTATTTCCACCAAAAATAGACTGAAAAAAATCTGATTTTACGTAATACGTTGGCAATAAATTCTTTTGTTCCTCAGCGCTTCCTGCTTTTTTGGGGTTGGTTGCGCTAATTTTGCTTTTATAATAAGCAAGCATATCTTTTTTCAGCTGGTATTGTTTGTACTCTTCCTGAGTCATAAAAATTGGATACTGCACGTAATAATCTCCAATTTTTTCAACAATCATATATCTTCCAAGCGCAGTATCGTAAATGATTTCCGATTGCTTCGGGTCGGTTAAAAACAAACTTCCTTCCTGAAATCTATTAAATGGGTATTTTAATTTGGTGGTATCTGTTGCTTTTTCAACAATGGTAGTGTCGTTTGGCAGTAAAATAGGAGGTGTTTGTGCTTTAACTGTTGACAGAAAAAACCAAAAGAAAAAAAATAAAATATACGTTTTAACTATATATCGCGACTTTTTCAATTTCTATAAATTTTTCAATGCGTTTTTTATCAAAACCTCAACACTTAGGTTTTTATCCTCAGACAGGATTTTGTCCACTACTTTTTCAACCTGTTTTTTATTAAATCCTAAGACCTCTAATGCTGATAACGCTTCATTTTTAATCGTATTGCTTTGGCTAACGTAAACTTCATCAATGGCATAGGTTTTGGAAATTTTGTCTCTTAAATCAACCAAAACACGTTGTGCTGTTTTTACGCCGATTCCTTTTACGGATTGAATTACGGAAACGTTATTTGAAGCGATTGCCTGCTGAATTTCATCTGTAGTCATAGATGATAACATAGTTCTCGCAATACTTGGGCCAACGCCGGAAACGGAAATTAGCAATCTAAAAATTTCGCGTTCGGTTTTGTTGATAAACCCATATAATGTATGCGCATCTTCCTTGATAGAAAGATGCGTATACAGCATAACAAATTCATTGTCCGGAAGCTGAGAATATGTATTAAGAGAAATATTAAGCCAATAACCGACGCCGTTAGATTCTACAACGGCAAATGTTGGGTTTTTTTCAACTAATTTTCCTCTTATGTGCGTTATCATATTTCACCTGTTTATTATTTATTTTTTATTGGTACAGATGCGGTCGCCACTAATCATTCTGCTGTGTATCAAAATTTGTTATGGCTCGTTTCCCTTTTTCTATGGACTTCCAAATGTAGTAAAATATTACTGATTATTCATTTTTTTCCTGGGCATGCACAATGGCCACACAAGCCATGTTCACAATTTCGTCAACTCCGGCACCAAGCTGAAGAATATGAACCGGTTTTTGAAGTCCCATAATAATCGGCCCGATTGATACAATTTGGTCAAATTCTTTCATCAATTTATAACCAATATTTGCTGATTCTAAATTTGGAAAAATTAAACCGTTCACTTTTTTGTCGGTTAACCTGGAAAAAGGAAATTTGTCTTTCATCAATATAGGATTCAATGCAAAGTCGGCTTGTATTTCACCATCCACATTCACTTCCCGATGCCTTCTGTGCATAATTTCAACAGCTTGCGCAACTTTGTCGGCTAACGGAGATGGAGATGACCCAAAATTTGAAAATGACAACATCGCCAAATGAGGTTCAAATCCAAACATTTTCATAGAAACGCTGGTCATATAAGCAATGTTTGCCAATTCTTCGGCGGTTGGTTCAATATTTATGGCAGTATCTGAAAAGAATATCGGACCCCTTTTGGTTAACATAATGTTTGTGGCAGCAATACGCTTCACGCCTTTTTCTTTGCCTATTAACTCAATCATTGGCTTTACAACCGTTGGGTAAGCTCTTGAATATCCGGTAATTAAAGAATCTCCTTCCCCTTCATTTAACAGCATGGCCGCAAAGTAATTGCGTTCTCGCATCAAATTTTTGGCAGTTAGCAGCGTTACGCCATTGCGCTGTCTTTTTTCCCAATATACTTGTGCATATCTGTTTCTTCGTTCTTCTTCCTCATCACTTTTAGGATCTAAAATTTTCACATCCGCAGTAAAATTTATTTCCTTCATTAACTCTTTAATGATTTTTTTGTTACCCAATAAAATAGGAGTTCCAATACCGTCATCATGAATAATTTGGGCCGCTTTCAACACATCCAAATGATCTGCCTCAGCCATAATGATGGTTTTTGGATTATCTTTTGCGCGAGACATCAGCATCCTCATTAATTTGCTTCCGGTTCCCAATCTTTCGGCCAACCTTTCTTTGTAGGCATCCCAATCTGTAATAGGTTCTTTTGCAACGCCTGATTCCATTGCTGCTTTCGCCACTGCCGGTGGAACCTCGGTAATTAGTCTGTGGTCAAATGGTTTAGGAATGATGTATTCTTTACCAAATTTGATATTGGTTTTTCCATACAGAATATTTAAATGCTCCGGAACTGTTTCTTTGGCCAAGTTTGCCAAAGCGTGAACCGCTGCCAATTTCATTTCTTCGTTTATTTTGGTGGCTCTTACGTCTAACGCGCCTCTAAATATATAAGGAAAACCAAGCACATTGTTCACTTGGTTAGGATAATCTGAACGACCCGTGGCCATAATAATGTCTTTTCTTGTTGACACTGCCAAATCGTATTCAATTTCAGGAGTCGGGTTTGCCATCGCAAAAACAATTGGATCGTTCGCCATCGTCATCAACATCGCCGGTGTTACAAGATCTCCTTTTGAAAGTCCGATAAAAACATCTGAATCAACCATCGCTTCTTCCAACGTATGTAATTCTCTGTCAGTAGCAAACTCCGCTTTTTGGGCGTTTAAATTCGGCGCATCTTTTCTGATGACTCCTTTACTATCGCACATCACCAAATTTTCTCTTGTTGCGCCAATTGCCAAATACAATCTTGAACAAGAAATGGCTGCGGCACCCGCGCCACTTACCACAATTTTAACTTCTGAAATGTCTTTTCCAATAATCTCAACTGCATTTTTTAACGCCGCTGCTGAAATGATTGCCGTTCCGTGTTGGTCATCATGCATTACGGGAATATCCAATTCCTCTTTTAATCTGCGTTCTATTTCGAAAGCTTCCGGTGCTTTGATGTCTTCCAGGTTAATGCCTCCAAAAGTAACTGAGATGTTTTTTACTGTTTCAATAAACTTCTCCACATCATGTGTGTCAACTTCAATGTCAAAAACGTCAATATCCGCGAATATTTTAAACAACAATCCTTTCCCTTCCATCACCGGCTTTCCTGCCATCGCTCCAATATCACCCAAACCTAAAACGGCGGTACCGTTAGAAATAACGGCCACTAAATTTCCTTTTGCGGTATATTTATAAACGTCATCGGGATTTCTTTCAATGGCCAAACACGGCTCCGCCACACCAGGTGAATACGCCAGCGACAAATCGCGCTGCGTTGCATGTTTTTTTGTTGGAACTACTTGAATTTTACCCGGACTTGGGAATTGGTGGTATAATAAAGCTTCGCTCTGTTTTTTAGAATCACTCATAATATATAGTTAATTTAAAAAATCGTAAGTCACAAAGTTAACCATTATTCGCACAAAGGAAAGCTAACATTTATCATAGTTTAAAAAATAAATGTTACATAACAAGATAAAAACCATCCATTTTGCACTTTTTTATTCTTAAAAAATTATTGCAATACAATTTCTAAATACCGGTTTTATTTGCTTGAAAGAATTGGTTTTTGATTTCTGATTTTTTAATTTGCAGCTTTATGGAGCATTTTATGTAACAAGGGCAATCATAAATTAAAACATCCCGTTTTCGTTAATCATTTCAGCAGGGGCGGCTTGTGCAAAATCCCAAAGTTCCACAACTTTATCTCCTTCAAAACGGAAAATATGCATCACGGCATAATCTGTATCTTTCGGATTTTGTCTGAAACGAGAATGAACCGCAACCAAATCTTCATCTTCTAAAGCGTGTTGAATCTCAAAAATTTTATCAGGGTTCATTTTAGCGTCTTCTTCAATCGCAATCATTATAGTATTAGCATCGCCCTTGAAATAAACATTGTGGTGTTTAAAATCCTTCCCAACATAAAGTTTAAATGCTTCTCTTGATTTCCCTTCGGAAGCAAGTTTTAAAAAGTGCTGGGCTGATTCTTTTTTGGTTGGCATAAGTTTTGTTTACTTTCTTGTATGGTATTTTAATCTCACTTATTTAGCCATAACAATTTTATATTGGCTCATTATTTAATTTAAGATTAAAAAACTGTTTATTCTCCTCATAATTTTTATTAGTCTTCTTTTTTCTTATCAATATTTCCAAATAAAATATCGGGATCTGTCAATTCATTTAATTTTTCAACCCATTTTTTTTCAAGAATGGAAAGTCCGTATTGATAGGAGGCATTCATCCAGCCAAACCCGCCATTAGGCATATATTCAAAATTCGTTCCTACATTGCCGTATTCCGTATCAATGATATGAGTACAATTCACAACATCATATTTTTCGGCAATGGTGCCATTATAATTTACGGCATTTTTTGTGATTAACCAAAGCCAGCGATACACCAACTCTTGGGTTTCATCACTGAAATTATACTGCAGCAATCCTTTCCAAATCATCATTTGATGCGGTGCCCAGCCAAACGGATAATCCCATTGGCGTTGCGGATTCTCTATAGTGACTTCTCCTCTCGATTTTTTTGTGGAGCTTGCAATACCACCTTTGCATTTTAACAAAGGCAAGGCATTTTTAACCAATTGTTTTGCTTGTTTCGGACTGCAAAGTTTTGCCCATAACGGATAAAAAACGGTGGCCGACAAAAAGTTTGATGCTTGGTTTAGCTGAAAATCAAAATCGAAATACAAACCTTCTGTTTCATCCCAAAGTAAAGAATCAATCTTACTTCTTCTTTCATGGGCTTTATTTAACCAATACTCACTTGTATATTTTGTGTGATTGGCACCTAAAAAATTTCCATTGAAGTATGTTTGGATTAATTTGGCAAAATCTGTTTCGTATTTGTATAACAAGGCATTTAAATCCACCGTGTTTAGATCCGCACATTTATTTACGAATCTATTTGTGGTATCATGACCGCTTTCGCGCAGACTTCTGTCATGGGTGAAGTAGGCATCCAATTCAGGTATATCAAGTTCCCTGTTTTTGTATTTATGCTCAAACTCCTTTAGCGGAATTTGGTGTTTGTTGGCATAAAATTCCATAACTTCTTTAAAATGGCCCTCTTCGGTTTCTAAAACATAGCCAATTCCTTCCGCAAAATACCTGTTCAATCCATTAGATGTCAGGCGCTTCCCCTGAATCATCCAAACATTTTCATATTCATTGATCGCGGTATTTAATTTCCCGGAAATCCAAGTCAAATCCGTGAAATTTGTGGCTTCAACATATTCTGTAAGCAGTGTGGAAAAAAAGGGAGGTTGGGTTCTAGTTAAATAATAGCTTCTGTTTGCGTTTAAAATTTTACCATAGTGTTTGATCTGATACTCAAAATTTTCAATTGTTCCTTTGACCAAATCGAACTTTCCATCGATTAACAAACCAACCGATTCAAAATAACTGTCCCAACCGTACATTTCATTGAAACGTCCGCCAGGAACCACAAATGGCTGGCCTTGCATAACCCCTTCTTTTTCATATAATGCCAATGCCAACAGACCTGATTTCTCCCTTATTGATAAAACAAATTCAGGACTTATCTCCTTCGGAAGAATTTCGACCTTTATTTTAGGGAGTTCTTTAGTTAAACCGTTGTAGTATTCAAAAGCTTTTTTATCATTGTAGGGTATATAAATATAGAAATAATTCTGGGCTACTTTTTCATCATGAATTACCTTTTCCAATCCTTTTTTATCCATAGTTCTGGTTAACTCATCCCAATATATGTTTTTTATGGATTGAGAAATTCGTTGTGTGGGCTTTTCAAAAATATCGGCTGATGAAATAATGGCCATTGTTTTATTTCCCTGTTTAATGGAAAACGCCAGTTCCTGCAATAAATTTGATAAGAAATAGGTGCCTTCAATAGTGAAAATATCCCCGTTTGATTGAATAATATCAAACTTTTTTGGGCCATTATCTTCTATGGTTATTTTTTTATCGCCATCAAGATCTTCTTGAGCCAGTAATGCTTTTAATGTTGATATAGGGTTAAGTTGTAACTTCATTTTTTTTATTTGTTAGTCGGTTTAGTGCCATTATTGCAATCAATAACAACACCATCGGAATAAGTGTGTAAAAAAAGGCCTTTTCGGCTCCGGCCTCTTTAAATAACCATCCAGTAATAGTGGAACCTGTTGTTCCTCCCAAAGCGGAAAACAATACGATTAATCCGGTCATTGGACTGTGTAATTTTTTAGGCAATGCGCTCAATACCGATGAATTTAACAAGGGATAAATAGGGGCTATAAATACACCAACGACAGGAAAAGCATAGCCAATTAAAGGAATGTCTGCAATTGAATTGATTTCACCTACCTGTACGCCAACTGTTTTTGGCAGTACAAACACCACCATAATCATCGCAATCACAATACAAAATGTCACAATATAAAACCAGGAAATATATTTTGATAAAATACCTGCGCCGATTCTTCCAACAGCCAATGACAATGCGAAAATACTTGCCATCATGATACTTACATTTTGGGGAAGTTCCAACACACGGCTGTAAAAAGTTGGCAGCCAGGTCATAATTCCCTGCTCAACCATCACAAA
>JAVVEF010000066.1:0-15457 GCA_032251275.1 Lutibacter sp. | reverse complement strand
CATGTTTATTTTAATCGCTTCCTCTTGCAGTGAAGACAATGACGCTATCGATGCTACCGTTTTGGCAAAAGAAATTAATAGTGAAATAGCAGCCAAAGGTGATAAAGTAAGTGCAGCTGGTGCTGTTGCCCAGGGTTCTTTTTCTTATTCATCTACAAATGTTTGTTTAGGAGATGATTTGACCGTATATTTTGATAATCTTTATGGTCCTGACAGCGACTGTGGAGAAGTACAAATCCAGTATTCTTTAAATGGTGACGATTGGTTTCAACTTGACAAAGGCACTGTTACTAATGGTGTGTTTTCTGGAACATTGGTAGAACCAGTTTCTGGAATGTACAGCTTCCGTGCAGACTTCAATGGAAGTTCAGGGGGCTGTAAAGATGGTTTTGAGAATCTGAAATCTCAAGATAATACAGTACTTTCAGTAGTTGAAGTAGCTCCTTGCACCCCTTGTGATGATGCAAGTTTTACTTACGAAACTGCAGACAACCAAAATATTACTTTTACCTACAACCACGGTGAGGAAGTTTCCAATGTTACAATTGCATTTACCTTCCCGCAGGTTATGAATTCACAACTTAATGGTGATGGTAAGTACGTTGGTGCAGACGGCAAATTATATGATGTAAACAATGCAACTAACCAAACCGTATTTACTTGGACAGGCCCAGTTAGCTGCAAGTCTGGCGAAGCTGAAACTTTTGAATTTTCATTTACTCCTGATTGCAGTGCTCCACCAGCAAATGATGGTCAGGCGCTAGTTTGGACTGATGCTAAAATTGTGGCTATAGATGGCGTTGCTTTAGTTGATAATTTATTAACGATTGAGGATGAATCAGAAATTAATTTGAAAGAAATAAATGATCTCTCAAACATCGTTTACACAGGTTGTTCTATAACTAATAGATAAATTTAGACTTGGACACAAGCTCGTTAAAAGTTAAAAAGGGCGAAAGATTTAAATCTTTCGCCCTTTTTTTATCAAATAATCAAACAATAATTTTTTATTTATATGCCAAACCTTCTTTTGCTGTTCCAGGCGTTGCTTTTAGAATTTCTAAAATCGATGGTGTTTAGGCTTATTTTCCGGCCTTGATTTTTATTATTTTTAATGATTTCCATAATGGTTAATGTTAGTAATTAATGATGGCACAAAAGTACAACATATTTTAGATTTGGAAAAATATTTTATTATATATTTCATATTAATTTAACACTTATTTTTATATAAATTAATTATTGATTAAATTTAAATACTTTTATTTACATTATTCACAATAAATAAGTGTTTTGTAAATATTCTAAATAACAATTTTCATCGAAAACCACAGAAAAATTAAATAATTGGACAATTGCCTAATTAGACAAGAGCAGAAAGAATAATTAAACAGTTAAACGAACAAACTACTTAGAAGGATTAAGCGGAATTTTACCGGAAAGAATATCAAAATACATTTTAAAGTCGGAGCGCAAACTCCACAAGGGATATTGGAAAGTTGCGGGTTTGTTTTTTTCAAAAAAGAAATGGCCAACCCAGGCAAAACCATAACCGGCAATAGGAACCGCAAACCATAATTTGGGAATGTTATGGTACACAGCGGTAAAAGCCAAAGCAAAAACAATGGTAGTTCCAATTACGTGCAACATACGGCATATTTTATTGCTGTGCTGTTTCAGGTAAAATGGGTAAAACTCCTCAAATGATTTTATGCGATCTTCCATAAAACAAATATATTCAATAATTTTGAGTTTTAAATGTTGAATGATAAATTTTGAATTTAGACTAATTTGGTTTTAAGTTCAATAAATTCCCCCTTCGGGGGCTAGGGGGCTTAAAGCTTATAGGTAAACCCAGCCATTACATTTCCTTTTGGCATAGGCACCAAATTGGTTTCGGTATATTCGGCATTAAAAATATTGTTGGCTGCCAGGAAAAATTCCATATGAGTTTTTAGCGTTGCACTTATTTTAGCATCCACCACATTGTAATGTTGCCTGTTAGTTCTTTCCACATATCTGTATGAAATATGCTGACTGAAAATTGGACTGAATTTAGCAGAAATACCTGATGTAAATTGGTGCTTAATGCTATTGAGAGAATATTGCGTAAATTGAACATTGTTGTCTTTTATCTGATCATCAATAAAACTGTAGCCCAAATTCAATTTTTGCTGGTGTTTCACGAATTTAAACTGATAATTCACAGTTGTTTCCAAACCTTGGTCAACCACTTCGCTGAAATTTCTTACTTCCCATTTTTCGGCTTCATTGTCTTTGGTCCAGTCGATTAAATTATCCGATTTTCTGTTAAATAAGGCAACATCCATTTGAAAATTGGCAGTTGTAAATTTAATTCCAAACTCTTCAGCCAGAGCCGATTCAGCAACTAAATCGGCATTTCCTTTGGTAGATGGCCCCACATAAAACAAATCGGTAAAAGTGGGAACGCGATAGGTATAGCCAATATTTCCGTATAATTTCACTTTTTTTGAAATGCGGTAACCTATATCCAATCCCGGAAAAGCTTTGGTGTCAAAATCAGAATAGGAACTGATGGCAACGCCTGGCGTAATGTCAAGTTTTTCATTTAACAATTCAAATCGATGCTCAATAAAACCTGTAACAGCCGTTCTTTGATGGTTTTTTAAATTATTACTTACTAAAAACACCCTTGAAATATCCAGCCCAACACCCGTTTTTCCCAAGCTCGAATTAAAAACAACATTTGTTTCTGCGCCCACCTTGTTTGAAATATGCAAATTCCTGAAAAATGAGGGATCCTGTCGAAGAAATAAATACATATCCTGATTTCTTCTCCAATAAATTCTTGGTTTGATTGTCACATTTCCTTCAGCATAATAAGAAGAGAGCGCCACCAAACTTGTTTGGGTTTCTTCATATTGATCTACAAAATCTGGACTTGCATAAAATCCGTTTGCGCCAAACTTGCGTTCTGCAAAAGAAGTGATTAAACTATAATTTTTGAAATTGGACTTTAAAAATACAGCGATGTTTTTAAAATCAGTATTGAAACGGTAGCCGTCAGATTCCTGATAACTTACAGAACCCAAAACATAACCCTGATTAAATTTGTGCGCTAAAGACAATTCACCTTTTTTATTTTGATAAGAACCGTAGCCCAAATTGATGGTTGCGGCATTTTCCGTAACTGCTTTTGTAACGATATTTATGGCACCTGTAAAAGCATTCTGTCCGTAAATACGGGCGGCAGACCCTTTTATAATTTCGATTCTTTCAATATTTCCCAAAGACAATATACCATTCATGGTATGATGCCCCGTTTGTGGATCATCCATTTTTACGCCATCAATCAACAACAAAGTCTGATCAAAATTTCCGCCGCGGATATACAAATCAGATTGCATTCCGTCAATTCCTCTTCTTCTGATGTCAACTCCTGTAACATTTTGCAATACATCTGCCAAATTTGTTGCCGCCGATTTTGTGAGATCATCGTTGGTTAAAATGGTGATGGTGCGGGAAGATTTAGAAAAAGGGAGGGATATTCTGTTTGAAGTAATTTCTACCTCCTTTAATTTAACGGTATCTTTTTGTGCATTTACGGAAGCGCTTAAAATTGACAGAAATAGGAGTAAGCCATTTGGAATTTTCATCTAAATAATTTCATCGTTAGTAGCCGGCAAATCTATTAAAAAAATTTTAAAGCAAGTGAAATATATAAAAAAAGCCAAACTTTCGTTTGGCTTTTTTTACTTTTTATGCTTCTCCCGTAGGCCCAAAATTTAGTGGGATTCCGGGTTGCTCATAATCCTTTATTTCACCGTGAGATTTCTCAAACCTATGTACGTTGTCGGTCAGCGCTTTAACCAGGCGTTTCGCATGTTGCGGCGTTAAAATAATCCTTGATTTCACTTTTGCCTTCGGTTGCCCGGGCATAACACTGATAAAATCAACAACAAATTCTGAAACTGAATGATTGATAATCGCCAGATTGGAATAAATTCCTTCAGCAGTTTTATCATCCAACTCAATATTTATCTGTCCTTCTCCTTTAGGTTCTTGATTGCTCATAATTAAAGTTTTGACATCATTTCTTCTTTAGGGCCAACAATCATATTGTCGTAATTTTTCATCCCTGTTCCTGCCGGAATTCTTTTTCCAACAATTACATTTTCTTTCAATCCTTCCAAATAATCAATTTTACCACTTACCGCAGCTTCATTCAATACTTTGGTTGTTTCTTGGAAAGATGCAGCAGAAATAAATGATTTCGTTTGTAATGACGCTCTTGTAATTCCCTGTAAAATTTGTTCGGCAGTTGCCGGATTTGAATCTCTTGCTTCCACCAAATTTCTGTCTTCTCTTCGCAATACGGAATTTTCGTCACGCAATTGGCGAGGTGTAATAATCTGACCCTCTTTCAAAACATCAGAATCGCCCGCATTTTCTACAACTTTTAATCCGTAAATTTCATCATTTACTTC
This sequence comes from Lutibacter sp., assembly GCA_032251275.1. Taxonomy (GTDB): domain Bacteria; phylum Bacteroidota; class Bacteroidia; order Flavobacteriales; family Flavobacteriaceae; genus Lutibacter. Next base: position 10,988 of record JAVVEF010000066.1, on the reverse strand, counting down.
AAAGAAGTCGTTTTTATGCACCAATTGATTTTCTAAGAATAAAGTATCTCCAGAGTCAATAATTTTAACTTTACGCATCATTTGGCGAACTACCACCTCAAAATGTTTGTCGTTAATTTTCACCCCTTGCAAACGGTAAACCTCCTGAATTTCATTCACCAAATATTCCTGAACTTTTGCAGGCCCCTGAATATTTAAAATGTCATCAGGTGCTGTTGCGCCTTCTGAAAGTTGCATTCCCGCTTTAATATAATCGTTTTCCTGAACTAAGATTTGGTTAGAAAGTTTAATTAAATATCTTTTAACATCCCCCAATTTAGATTCAACAACAATTTCACGGTTACCTCTTTTAATTTTGCCGAAGGAAACCACACCGTCAACTTCCGACACAACTGCTGGATTTGATGGGTTACGCGCTTCGAATAATTCCGTTACACGTGGTAAACCTCCTGTAATATCGCCCGCTTTACCGGATTTACGTGGAATTTTAACAATTATTTTACCTGCAGGTATTTTCTCGCCATCTTCTACAATTAAATGTGCGCCTAAAGGCAAGTTGTACGATCGTAGTACATTGTCTTTTTTATCTTTCAACAATAATGTTGGTATTGTTTTTTTGCTTTTTGATTCGATGATTACTTTTTCCTGGAAACCAGTTTGCTCATCAATTTCAACAAGATAATTTACACCTTTCTCTACATTATCAAATTCAATGACACCTGCAAATTCAGATACAATAACCCCATTAAATGGATCCCATTTACAAATAACATCACCTCTTTTTAGTTTTTGGCCATCTTTAACAAAAATGGTTGAACCATAAGGAATGTTGTTTGTGCTTAAAGTCAATCCGGTTTTTTCATCGATAACTTTTATTTCTGATGTTCTTGAAATTACGATATCAATATCATTTCCGTCATTATCTTTACCGGGAACAGTTTTTAAATCATCTATGGAAGCAATTCCAGAAAGTCTGGCATTTAAGCTATTTTCTTCAGAAATATTCCCTGCAACCCCACCAACGTGGAATGTTCTCAATGTTAACTGTGTACCTGGCTCTCCAATTGACTGTGCCGCAACAACGCCAACCGCTTCACCAATTTGTACCATTTTTCTTGTTGATAAGCTGTGCCCATAACATTTTGCGCAAATACCTTTTTTGGATTCACAAGTTAAGGCAGATCGAACTTCAACACCATCAAGGGATGAATTTTCGATACGTTTTGCAATTTCAGTAGAGATTTCTTCTCCTGATTTTACAAATAACTCTTCAGTAATTGGATCGATAACATCATGCAATGACACACGGCCATCAAGTCTTTCGCTTAAAGATTCAACAATTTCATCATTCTTTTTAAGCGGCTCAACAAACAAACCTCTTAAAGTGCCGCAATCTACTTCATTGATAATCACATCTTGCGAAACATCTACCAAACGACGTGTTAAGTAACCGGCATCGGCTGTTTTTAATGCTGTATCCGCCAAGCCTTTACGTGCACCGTGAGTAGAAATAAAATATTCAAGAATTGACAAACCTTCTTTAAAGTTCGACAAAATTGGATTTTCAATAATTTCCCCTCCTCCTGATGAGGATTTTTTAGGTTTCGCCATCAATCCACGCATACCTGTTAACTGGCGAATTTGTTCCTTGGAACCCCTTGCACCAGAATCCAACATCATAAACACAGAGTTAAATCCCTGTTGGTCTTCACGCAAACGTTTCATGGAAAGTTCCGTTAAACGGTTGTTTGTGGAACCCCAAATATCAATTACCTGATTGTAACGCTCTTTATTTGTTAGCATACCCATATTATAGTTTGCCATAATAACGTCAACCTGCTCGTTTGCATCAGCAATCATTTGTACTTTTTCCGGCGGGATAATAATATCTCCCAAACTGAATGACAAGCCGCCACGGAATGCAAATTTGTATCCCATATCCTTCATATCATCAAGGAATCTGCCTGTTGTAGGCACATCCGTAACTTTAAGAATTTGTCCGATAACATCTCTTAAAGATTTTTTAGTCAATACTTCGTTGACATATCCTGCCAATTCTGGCACCACTTCATTAAATAAAACCCTGCCGACAGTTGTTTCAATAATTTGTGAAACCAATTCACCTTCCGCGTTAAAATCTTTCGTTCTAACTTTAATAACCGCATTTAGTTCAACAGCTTTTTCGTTGAATGCAATGGTTACTTCTTCAGGAGAATAAAAAGTCAATCCTTCACCTTTCACTTTACGTTCTGGTGTAGATCTTCTTTCTTTGGTCATATAATACAAGCCCAAAACCATGTCTTGAGAAGGCACCGTGATTGGTGCTCCGTTAGCCGGATTTAAAATATTATGTGATGCTAGCATCAACAATTGACATTCTAAAATGGCTTCAGGGCCTAATGGTAAATGAACTGCCATTTGGTCACCATCAAAATCGGCATTAAATGCAGTACAAACCAATGGATGCAACTGAATTGCTTTTCCTTCAATTAATTTTGGTTGAAAAGCCTGAATACCCAAACGGTGCAATGTAGGAGCACGGTTTAGCAATACAGGATGTCCTTTTAAAACATTTTCTAAAATATCCCACACTACCGGCTCTCTTTTATCTATAATTTTCTTTGCAGATTTTACTGTTTTTACAATACCTCTTTCTATCAGTTTTCTAATTACAAAAGGTTTGTACAATTCAGCTGCCATATCTTTTGGCAATCCGCATTCGAATAATTTTAATTCTGGTCCGACAACAATTACAGAACGTGCAGAATAATCAACACGTTTTCCAAGTAAGTTTTGACGGAAACGTCCTTGCTTACCTTTTAAGGAATCTGATAATGATTTTAACGGACGGTTTGATTCTGTTTTTACAGCTGATGATTTACGTGTGTTGTCAAATAATGAATCCACAGATTCTTGCAACATACGTTTTTCATTACGTAAAATTACCTCAGGCGCTTTTATTTCAACCAATCTTTTTAAACGATTGTTTCTGATAATAACCCTGCGGTATAAATCATTTAAATCGGAAGTGGCAAAACGGCCACCATCCAACGGCACCAAGGGACGCAATTCTGGCGGTGTCACCGGAATCACTTTCATAATCATCCATTCCGGACGATTTTCTCTGTTTTTGCCTGCATCTCTAAAAGCTTCAACTACGTTAAGTCTTTTTAATGCTTCTGTTTTACGTTGTTTAGATGTTTCTGTGTTTGCTTTATGACGCAATTCATAAGACAATTCATCTAAATTGATGCGATTAAATAAATCAATTAAACATTCGGCACCCATTTTAGCGACAAACTTTTCCGGGTCGTTATCATCTAAATATCTATTTTCATTAGGGAATGATTCAAGAATATCCAAGTATTCTTCTTCCGTTAAGAAATCCATTTTTTGCAATGGATCTCCGCTGGCGTTTTTAGCTCCAGCAGGCTGAATGACTACATAACGCTCATAGTAAATAATCATATCTAACTTTTTGGATGGCAAACCCAAAAGGTATCCCATTTTGTTAGGCAATGATCTAAAATACCAGATATGAGCAACAGGAACCACCAAATTAATGTGTCCTACTCTGTCTCTACGGACTTTTTTTTCAGTTACTTCAACACCGCAACGGTCGCAAACTATTCCTTTATAGCGAATTCTCTTGTACTTTCCACAAGCACATTCAAAATCTTTTATTGGTCCAAAAATTCGCTCACAAAACAATCCATCTCTTTCAGGTTTGTGAGTTCGGTAATTTATAGTTTCCGGTTTTAAAACTTCTCCGTTTGATTTCTCAAGAATTACTTCAGGAGATGCCAAACCAATAGAAATTTTATTGAATTTTTTTACAGTGTATTTATTATCGGTTTTTCTGGCCATAATATATTAATAATGGGTTCGAATTTAAAAATGTAAAAATTTATAAATAGCCAGAAGGTCTAAAACCTCCTGACTATCCTTTTTGTTATTCCTCTAACCTAACGTCTAATCCAAGACCTCTAAGTTCGTGCATTAATACGTTAAATGATTCTGGCAATCCTGGTTCTGGCATATCATCACCTTTAACAATAGCCTCATAAGTTTTGGCTCTTCCCAAAACATCATCCGATTTTACTGTTAAGATTTCTCTTAAAGTGCTTGATGCACCATAAGCTTCAAGTGCCCAAACCTCCATCTCACCAAAACGCTGACCTCCAAATTGCGCTTTACCGCCCAATGGTTGTTGTGTAATTAATGAGTATGGTCCAATTGAACGTGCGTGCATTTTGTCGTCAATCATATGGCCTAATTTGATCATATAAATAACGCCTACTGTTGCAGGTTGGTCAAAACGTTCTCCTGTGCCACCATCATATAAGTAAGTATGGCCATGTTTTGGAATTCCGGCATCTTCAATTAACTGGTTGATCTCGCTTATTTTTGCACCATCAAAAATTGGTGTTGCAAATGTTTTTCCAAGTTTCTGACCAGCCCATCCAAGAACCGTTTCATAAATTTGTCCGATATTCATACGTGAAGGCACACCAAGCGGGTTCAACACGATATCAACTGGTGTTCCATCTTCTAGGAATGGCATATCTTCAGCGCGAACAATACGTGCAACAATACCTTTGTTTCCGTGACGTCCAGCCATTTTATCACCCACTTTTAACTTACGTTTTTTAGCGATGTAAATTTTGGCAAGTTTTAAAATTCCTGCTGGCAATTCATCTCCAACTGAAACTGTAAATTTCTCACGACGCAAAGATCCTTGCAAATCGTTCACTTTTATTTTATAGTTGTGAATCAATTCATTCACAAGCATATTTATATGATCATCTGTAGTCCAAACTCCTCTTGTTAAATAAGCAAAATCCGGCACTGCATTTAGCATTTTTAACGTAAACTTTTTACCTTTTTGAAGAATTTCTTCACCCAAATCGTTCATCACTCCCTGAGAAGTTTTTCCGCTGATCAGGTTGAATAATTTTTCGGTTAAAACGGTACGTAAATCCTCCAATTTCGCAGAATACTTGTGCTCTAAATTGGTAATGCTGATTTTATCTTTTGCTCTTTTTGATTTGTCTTTTACGGCACGTTCAAATAACTTCTTGTCAATAACAACACCACGCAATGATGGAGAAGCTTTTAACGAAGCATCTTTCACGTCACCCGCTTTGTCACCAAAAATAGCCCTCAATAATTTTTCTTCAGGTGTTGGATCAGATTCTCCTTTAGGCGTAATTTTACCGATCAAAATATCTCCCGGTTTTACTTCAGCACCAATACGGATCATTCCATTTTCATCCAAATCTTTTGTAGCTTCTTCTGAAACGTTCGGAATGTCGTTAGTCAATTCCTCGGCACCTAATTTAGTGTCTCTTACTTCCAGTGAATATTCATCGATGTGAATAGACGTGAAAATGTCTTCTTTTACCACTTTTTCGGAAATCACAATCGCATCCTCAAAGTTATACCCTTTCCAAGGCATAAAAGCCACTTTCATATTTCTTCCCAAAGCCAATTCACCGTTTTGTGTGGCATAACCTTCACAAAGCACCTGTCCTTCTTCAACCCTGTCACCTTTTTTAACAATCGGTTTTAAGTTGATTGAAGTTCCTTGGTTTGTTTTTCTAAACTTGATTAAATTGTATGTTTTGCTGTCACTTTCGAAGCTGACCATACGCTCTTCATCAGTTTTGTCATATTTAATTTTAATGGTGTTGGCATCAACATACTCTACAGTACCCAAACCTTCAGCATTGATTAAAATACGTGAATCTTTTGCAACCCTTCTCTCTAATCCAGTACCAACAATTGGCGCTTCCGGACTAATTAATGGAACTGCCTGACGCATCATATTCGATCCCATCAACGCACGGTTTGCATCATCATGCTCCAAAAATGGAATTAAAGAAGCCGATATTGAAGCAATTTGGTTTGGAGCAACATCCATAAAATTAACCGCTTTTGGGTCAACCACAGGATAATCTGCTTCCTCACGAACAATAATTTTTTCGTTCACAAAATTTCCTTCAGCGTCTAAAGGAAGATTTGACTGAGCAAATTTCATTCCTTCTTCTTCTTCAGCACTTAAATAAGCTGGTTCATCAGCAATATTTACTTGACCATCAGTTACCTTTCTGTAAGGCGTCTCAATAAATCCTAAATTATTCACTTTAGCAAAAACTGCCAAAGAGGATATCAAACCAATATTAGGTCCCTCAGGTGTTTCAATCGGACATAAACGACCATAATGTGTAAAGTGAACGTCACGCACCTCAAATCCCGCTCTTTCTCTGGATAAACCTCCAGGTCCTAGTGCTGATAATCTTCTTTTATGCGTAATTTCAGCCAATGGATTTGTCTGGTCCATAAATTGAGACAATTGGTTTGTCCCAAAAAATGAATTGATTACAGATGACAACGTTTTAGCGTTAATCAAATCAATTGGTGTAAACACTTCATTATCACGTACATTCATACGTTCACGAATGGTTCTTGCCATACGGGAAAGGCCTACGCCAAACTGACTGGCCAATTGCTCGCCAACAGTACGTACACGTCGGTTTGATAAATGGTCAATATCATCCACTTCCGCTTTTGAATTGACTAATTTTATCAAGTTTTTGATAATGGTAATAATATCTTCTTTCGTTAAAACTTTTGCATCTACTGATACATCCAATCCTAACTTTTTGTTCATTCTGTAACGACCAACTTCACCTAAATTGTAACGTTGTTCTGAGAAGAATAATTTATCAATAATACCTTTTGCAGTTTCGAAATCTGGCGGCTCAGCGTTACGCAACTGTCTGTAAATGTGTTCAACAGCCTCTTTTTCAGAGTTTGTTGGATCTTTTTGTAAGGTATTGTGAATAATGGCATAATCGGCCATTTCATTATCTTCTTTATGAAGCAGGATTGTTTTGGTTCCTGATTCAATAATTTCTTCAATTTGATCTTTTTCTAAAATGGTATCACGGTCCAATACGATTTCATTTCTTTCAATAGAAACAACCTCGCCGGTATCCTCATCAACAAAATCTTCAAACCAGGTTTTTAAAACACGGGCGGCCAGTTTTCTGCCAATGTATTTTTTTAATCCGCTTTTAGAAACCTTAATTTCTTCTGCAAGATCAAAAATCTCCAAAATATCTTTATCTCGCTCATAGCCAATAGCTCTGAACAAGGTGGTTACCGGTAATTTTTTCTTTCTATCAATATAAGCGTACATCACTTGATTGATATCTGTTGCAAACTCTATCCAAGAACCTTTAAAAGGAATTACCCTTGCTGAATATAATTTTGTTCCATTTGCGTGGAATGATTGCCCGAAGAATACACCTGGTGAACGATGCAATTGAGAAACTACAACCCTTTCCGCGCCATTGATTACAAAGGTACCGCTGTGTGTCATATATGGAATTGTGCCAAGATAAACATCTTGTACAATCGTTTCAAAATCTTCGTGCTCAGGATCAGTGCAATAAAGCTTTAAACGCGCTTTTAAAGGCACGCAATACGTTAAACCTCTTTCGATACATTCTTGAATTGAATATCTGGGTGGATCTACAAAATAGTCCAAAAACTCTAACACAAATTGGTTACGAGTATCACTAATTGGGAAGTTATCGAGGAAGGTTTTATATAATCCTTCGGTACTTCTTTCGTCAGCTTTGGTTTTTAGTTGAAAAAAATCTTGAAATGATTTTACCTGAATATCCAAGAAATCGGGATATTCCATTACCATTTTTGCTGATGCGAAGTTTATTCTTTCGGTGATTTTTTTTGTTGCCAATGGACAAAAACTTTAGGTTAATAAAACAATTAAAATATAAGAACGAATATATACACAAAGGGGTTTAGGTCTGAGGCTTTCACCCAGACCTAAACCTTAAATTGTGTTAGCTAATGAAAGCCTATTTAAGCTCAACCTCAGCTCCAGCTTCTTCTAATGCTGCTTTTAAACCTTCAGCTTCATCTTTAGAAATACCTTCTTTTATTGGTGCTGGTGCAGCATCAACAATAGCTTTAGCTTCTTTCAGACCTAAACCGGTTAATTCTTTAACCAATTTAACTACTGCCAATTTAGAATCACCAGCTGCTTTTAAAATTACGTCGAATTCAGTTTTTACTTCAGCTTCGTCATCTCCTCCACCTGCTGCTGCAGGGCCTGCTACTGCTACTGCAGCTGCTGGTTCAATACCATATTCGTCTTTTAATATTTTAGCCAACTCATTTACTTCTTTAACTGTTAAGCCAACAAGTTTCTCTGCGAAATCTTTTAAATCTGCCATTTCTCTTTGTTTAAATTTTAATATTTAGTTTATTTAGTGCACGTATTTATTTTTCTGATAATGTTGTAAGAATACCAGATAATTTATTACCTCCTGATTGCAATGCTGAAATAACATTTTTAGCAGGCGATTGTAATAAAGTAATAATATCTCCAATTACTTGTTCTTTAGATTTTATGTTCACCAAAGATTCTAACTGGTTGTCACCAATATAGATTGCTTCTTCAACATAAGCACCTTTCAATAAAGGAATAAGAGATTTTTTTCTGAAATCTTTAATTAATTTAGCCGGAGCGTTACTTGATTCAGATATCATTAAAGAGGTATTCCCTTTTAATATCGATGGTAAATCTCCGAAATCTTTATCAGATTTTTCCATTGCTTTACCAAGCAATGTATTTTTAACAACTGCGAGTTTTATGTTTGCTTTAAAACAAGCTCTGCGTAAATTAGATGTTTGTAAAGCGTTTAACCCTGATATATCAGCAAAATAGATAATTTTACCTTCAGTTAATTTGGTTGTTAAAGCTTCTATTACTTGTGATTTTTCTTCTCTCGTCATAATTACTAAGTTTTAACTTTAATTAAACTGATTTTGTGTCAATATTCACTCCAGGGCTCATTGTGCTAGAAAGATAAATACTTTTGACATAAGTTCCTTTTGCCGTTGTAGGCTTAAGTTTTATCAAAGTATTGATGATTTCATGTGCATTGTCAATAATTTGTTCTGCATCAAATGATGCTTTCCCAATACCTGCGTGCACAATACCGGTTTTATCAACTTTAAAGTCGATTTTACCAGCTTTCACTTCCTTTACCGCTTTTGCAACATCCATAGTAACAGTACCGGTTTTAGGGTTTGGCATTAAACCTCTTGGTCCTAAAATACGACCTAAAGGACCTAATTTTCCCATAATGCTAGGCATTGTGATAATAACATCAACATCAGTCCAACCATCTTTAATTTTTTGAAGATAGTCATCCAACCCAACATAATCAGCGCCCGCTTCTAAGGCTTCAGCTTCTTTATCTGGAGTTACCAGTGCCAATACTTTAACATCTTTTCCGGTTCCGTGCGGTAATGTTACCACGCCTCTTACCATTTGATTTGCTTTACGTGGATCTACACCCAATCTAACAGCTATATCAATAGATGCATCGAAATTTACACTTGTAATTTCTTTTACTAAAGCGGAAGCGTCTTTTAAAGAGTATGCTTGATTTTTATCAATCTTCGCATGTGCTTCTTTTTGCTTTTTAGTTAATTTTGCCATTTTAATAACTGTTTTATTTTTTTATAGGAGCATCTCCACTTACATTAACACCCATTGAGCGTGCTGTGCCAGCCATCATAAGCATTGCAGACTCGATGGTAAATGCATTTAAATCTTGCATTTTATCTTCAGCAATCACTCTTAATTGATCCCAGGTTACTGTTGCCACCTTATTACGGTTTGGCTCAGAAGAACCTTTTTTTGCTTTAGCAGCTTCCATAATTTGCATTGCTGCTGGTGGAGTTTTAACAACAAACTCAAAGGATTTATCTTTATAAACAGTAATTGCTACTGGTAAAATTTTTCCTTGCTTGTCTTGGGTTCTTGCATTAAATTGCTTACAGAACTCCATAATATTAACTCCGGCAGCACCCAAAGCAGGTCCAACTGGTGGTGATGGGTTTGCAGCACCTCCTTTAACCTGTAATTTTACTACTTTACTAATTTCTTTTGCCATCTTTAAATCTTAAATTATATATTATGCACAAATTGGAAGCTAATGCATAATACCTCCATTATTTCTGTAACAATTATGAAATTTTTTCAACTTGCATATAGCTCAATTCCAATGGCGTTTTTCTGCCAAAAATCTTAACCATAACTTCAAGTTTACGTTTTTCTTCATTTATTTTTTCAATAGTGCCGTCAAAACCATTAAATGGTCCGTCAATTACTTTTACGGTTTCTCCAACAGTAAATGGAATTGCAACATTATCATTTTGAACCGATAACTCATCAACTTTACCTAGCATTCGGTTAATTTCGGACTTTCTCATAGGTACGGGATCTCCGCCTTTGACTTCTCCTAAAAACCCGATAACACCTGGTATTGATTTAATGATATGTGGAAGTTCACCACTTAAGTTTGCTTCAATCATTACGTAACCTGGAAAATAAACGCGTTCTTTGTTTATTTTTTTTCCATTACGCACTTGAATCACTTTTTCTGAAGGAACAAGAACTCTATCAACATAGTCAGTCATGCCTAAACGGGCAATCTCGTTCTCAATATAAGTTTTTACCTTATTTTCTTGTCCGCCAATTGCTCTTACAACATACCATTTTTTAACAGAATCTGTCATACTAATTTTTAATAATTAAAACAGTTTAAAATATTCAGTTAAACCTGCTTGAAAAACTTTATCTACAGCAAATACCGCTATTGCGAATAATATGGTAAATATTGCAACAACCACTGTCGATTTTTGGGCTTCTTCCCAAGAAATCCAAGAGACCTTATTGCGTAACTCTTCAAATGAGTCTTTTATGTAATTGATTAAATTCATTTTTTCAAATTTTAATCGTGTGGAAAAACTCCCTTTGACAATGCTCAGGATGAACTTCTAGCACCACTTTTTTATTAGCACGAGTGGAGAGACTTCCTTCGACTGCGCTCAGGATAAACTTCTCGCACCACTTTTTTATTATTAGCACGGGTGGAGAGACT
>JAVVEF010000065.1:0-15694 GCA_032251275.1 Lutibacter sp. | reverse complement strand
AGAAAGATAATATTACCCATAGGCAAATAATATGTGGCTAGATACCGACCTCAAATAATGTTTTTTGAGGTGAGTATTGCGTAAGGTGAGTTACTAAATTAAATCTTCATATTGCATAAATCAAAATAGTTTTTCAGTAAGCCCTATTTAATGCGCAAAATTTATAAGTTGATTAACTCTAAACTAAATTCATTTACTTTTTCCCAGTTTGTGTATTCAATTTCAGCATCGATATTTGTAGGTCCTTTGGTCATCCACATAATTAACTGAATCATTTTTCGATCAAAAAAGGAATATTTTTTATAGTCTAATTTTCCTGCAAAAACTTTTACAACAGTAGGTTTCCAATCAATGGTTTGAAAAAATTTCACCACATACGGATTTGTTTCCGGATCGCTTTTTTCCGGTTTTCTGGCAACAAGATTTACGGAGAAAAAAGCTGTTTTTATGGAATCGAGCGCTGTCTTATTTGTTTTAATAAATTCAATTATTTTAGGATTGTGAACCCCATATCTGATGCTTGCTCCAATCACCAACTTATCATATTTTGTGATATCTTCATTAAAATCGTCAATTGAAATTAAATCAACTTGTTGGTTATTTTGTTGAAGAACTTCTCTAAGTTTGTTACAAATCTTCAGTGTTTGTCCGTCAACTGTTGAATATATTATGCCTGTTTTAGGTTCCATGGCTGTTGTTTAAAATTAATTTTTTAAGGTATTTTCAATCTAATTTTAAGGGTGTAAATTTACAAAAGACCTATTTAGTTTATGATGATATTTATCAACCAAAAATAGTTAAATGTTTCAAATTTAATTACAAAAAAACCAGTCAATATTGACTGGTTTTAATTTTTTTGAACAAAACGAATAAATATTAAATTACTTTTACATTTACTGCGCTTAACCCTTTTTTTCCTTCTTCTAGTTCGAATTCAACTTCATCACCATCACTAATTTTGTCAATTAACCCAGTAATGTGTACGAAATAGTCTTTTTTTGAAGTTTCCTCTGTGATAAATCCAAATCCTTTAGCTTGGTTGAAGAATTTTACTGTCCCTTTTTTCATTGTTAAATAATTTATTAAAGTACTAAAGTACTCATAATTGCGCTTGATTTTAAATTTTTTTTAAGTTATTTTTTAAAAAGTCATTTTCGAAATATTATCTGCTGTTAATCCAATACGTCAGTTAATTTTTTAAAAATTTGTTTTGGGTTTTTATTTTCGTATAAAATTCCATAAACTGCATCAATAATAGGCGTTCTCGCCTTGTTTTTTTCATTAATCAAAAAGGCGCTTTTTGTGGCATAATAACCTTCGGCAATCATACTCATTTCCATCATCGCACTTTTAACGGTGTAACCCTTGCCAATCATATTTCCAAACATTCTGTTTCGGCTAAAAACGGAATAGCCGGTCACCAATAAATCGCCCAAATAGGCCGAATTGTTGATGTTGCGTTTCATTCTGTGCACTTTTCTTATAAAACGCTTCATTTCGCGAACGGAATTAGACATTAAAACTGCCTGAAAATTATCCCCATAACCCAAACCATGAGCCATACCTGCTGCTATGGCGTAAATATTTTTGAGCATAGCGGCATATTCTGTACCAATAATATCGTCTGATGTTTTTGTTTTTATGTAATGGCTCGACAAATATTTGCTTAAAAGATCGGCTTTTTCTTCATCCTGACAAGCGATCGTTAAATAAGACAAACGCTCCATCGCAACTTCTTCCGCGTGACAAGGACCGGCAATAACACCAATATTTTTTAGCGGAATTTTGAAGAATTTATGAAAATGCTCACCAACAATCAATCCGCTTTCCGGAACAATTCCTTTAATGGCAGAAAACACAATTTTTGAAGAAATATCTTCTGTAATTTTATCCAATTCATCTTTCAAAAATGCCGAAGGAATGGCAAAAATCAACATATCGCCGTAACGCACCAACTCATTTATGTCGTTTGATAAAAACAATTTATCCACATCAAGTGCCGCAGAACTTAAGTAATTTGGATTATGTTCATTTTCGCTGATATAATCTATAGCGGATTGATTTCGCATATACCAGCCAACCTGATCCATATTTTCACACAACATTTTCACAATAGCTGTTGCCCAACTTCCGCCACCAAAAACGGCAATTTTAGGGTTTGTAATCATTTATTAACCTTTTTAGAGACCAAAAGTAAAAAAAACTAACTTAAATGCGCTCCTAAAATTATGAAACTCGCATTTTATAACCCGCTTCAATTAATTTGTTGGTTTAAATTATTAGTTTCGTACTTTTAATCCTATCCCCAACCCTTTCCAAAGGAAAGGGAGTTTGATTTGGTTATTGGGGAATAATATTTATTACCTTTAAACCCACTTTTGTACGGACAGGTCGCGACCTGTCCCTATTTTTAATTTTATATCAAATTGAGTGCACTAAAAAGATTTTTTAAAGACACCATTATCTACGGAATTGCTGCGGTTTTGCCGAGAGTGATTAATTTTTTGCTGGTTCGCGTACATACCGATGCTTTGCCAGCCAGCGATTATGCCGAAAATACCAACTTTTATATTTGGATTGCCTTATTTACGGTATTGTTAACTTTTGGTATGGAAACGGCGTTTTTCAGATTTTATAAGGCCGAAGAAAAAAAAGATGCGCTTATTGCCACCTCGTTTATCAGTGTTTTTGTTGCGGCTATCATATTTGTTGTGATGGCCTTTTCGTTTTCCGGATTTTTCACCAATTTGTTCGACTTCAGCCAAAATCCGATGCAGTTCAAATTATTTATCACCATATTGGCGATTGATGCCGTTTCTGTGGTTCCTTTCGCCTATTTGCGTGCCGCAAATAGGCCTATAAAATATACGGCGATTAAAATGATCAATGTGGGAATCATCGTGGCAATAAACTTGCTTTTTTTAAAGTTTATCCCCGAATTTAAAGCCAGCGGAAAAAATATTCCTGATTTTTTGAACACTTTATTTGAAAGCACTTCCATCGTTAATTTCATCTTTATCGCCAACCTTATCGGAAGCGCGGCTTCCCTAGCTTTATTGTTGCCGTATTTGTTGAAATTTAAATGGAGTTTTAACGGCATTTTATTTAAAAAAATGCTGAATTACAGCTGGCCAATTGCTGTTGCGGGAATCGCTTACGTGATAAATGAAAATTTAGACAAATTTTTAATCGGGCAAATGATGGATAAAACAGCGATGGGAATCTATTCGGCCTGTTACAAACTGGCGATTTTTATGAATTTATACATTATGGCCTTTCGTTTGGGCGCAGAACCGTTCTTTTTTAACCATTCCGACCATAAAGATGCCCAGCTAACATACGCCCGAATTTTAAACTATTTTATCATTGTTGGCGCCCTAGTTTTTGTGGGAATCGTGGTTTTTCTCGATTTTATCAAACAACTTTTTATCAACGAGCAATATTGGGATGCTATTGTGATTGTGCCCATTGTGTTGTTGGGCAATTTGTTTTTGGGCATTTACCACAACCTGTCTGTTTGGTACAAAATAACCGACAAAACGCGTTACGGAATGCTATTTTCTATCATTGGCGCGGTAATTACAGTAATCATAAATGTGGCGTTGATTCCTGTAATTGGTTATATGGCATCGGCCTATGCCACACTTTTTGCTTATGGAAGTATGATGGTTTTGTCTTATTTTATTGGCAACAAACAATATCCGGTTCCTTATGATTTAAAAAAATCGGGCAGTTATTTATTGCTTTCCATTGTGCTGTCATTCATTTCGTTTACCTATTTTAGGGAAAATTATGTTGTTTCCGTTTTGCTGGTGGTTGTTTTTGCAATGCTTATTTTTTGGAATGAAAAAAAGGAACTTATGGCAATCATTAAACGTTGATATTCAACATAAAAAATAATTATGGTAACAGCAAAATTTAATCGGCATACCAATACTCTTGAATCAAAATTTGAAGGAAATGTAATTTTATCTGAAATTGTAAATTATATTATAGCGACAAAAGAGAACAACTCCTATCCCAGAAAATTAAAAATTTTAACGGATTCAAGTGAGGCTACCCTTAATTTTACCATTGAAGATTTAGATATTATTGTGGAAGAAAATCGTAAATCCTTAGAAAAATATGACTTAATAATCGATGCAATTATTATTGATGGGCCAAATAATACAGTTCTTTCAATGTTGTATCTGGAACTTGTAAAAACAAATAAATACAAATTTGAAATCTTTGCCACAAAAAGTGCCGCTTTAAATTGGTTAAATACATATTAAATATGAAACCCTTTTTTTCTATTCTTATCATTTCTGTTCTAAGCGTTTCGATGGTTTTTTCCCAAAACGCTGATGAAAAAAAATCGACCGCCGCTTCAAATGTTTCCCTGCTGAAAAAGGAATTTGTCATTCCAAACCTTAACGAAATCAGCCATAAAGTTTGGATTTATTTGCCGCCAAATTATGACAATGCTTCAAAAAAATATCCCGTGATTTATATGCACGATGCCCAAAATTTATTTGACGCGACAACTTCTTATGCGGGTGAATGGAAAGTTGATGAAACCTTAAATAAACTGTATGAAAAAACAGGAAAGGGATTTATTGTGGTGGGCATTGAAAACGGAGGCGAAGAACGCATTGATGAATATACGCTCTGGGAAAATAAAAAATACGGCGGCGGAAAAGGCACAATTTATATAGATTTTATTGTAAAAACGCTAAAACCTTTTATCGATGACCATTACAGAACCAAAAAACAACAAAAACATACCGGTTTAATGGGAAGTTCTTTGGGCGGATTGATTTCCTATTATGGCGGACTTCAACACCCCAAAACCTTCGGGAAAATTGGCGCTTTGTCAACATCATTTTGGTTTTCAGAAAAAGTTGTAGATTTCACTTTGGAAAAAGGGAATTTAAAAAACATAAAACTATTTTTGCTGGTGGGCGGAAAAGAAGGTGATGACATGGATAAAGACACCCAAAAAATGGAAAAATTGTTGTTAAAAACTGGATTTAAGCCTAAAAACTTAAACACAAAAATAAATCCTGAAGGAAAACACAACGAAGCCTTTTGGCGAAGTGAATTTTCAGCAGTCGTTTCCTGGCTTTATCACATAAAATAATAAAATATGATGCAAATACAAATTACCAACAAATCGAAACACGCATTGCCAAGTTATGAAACAGATGCTTCCGCAGGGATGGATTTGCGCGCCAATATTGATGAATCCATCACCTTAAAACCATTGGAACGCACCATTGTAAAAACCGGATTGTTTATTGCGCTTCCTGTTGGTTTTGAAGCCCAAGTTCGTCCTCGCAGCGGACTCTCAGCCAAAAATGGCATTACGGTTTTGAATGCGCCCGGCACAGTTGATGCCGATTATAGAGGCGAAATTGGCGTAATATTGGTCAACCTTTCCAATGAAAATTTTGTGATCAATGATGGCGAACGCATTGCGCAATTAGTAATCGCTAAACATGAACGTGCCCATTGGGAAGAAGTAGAAGTTTTAAGCGAAACCAAACGAGGTGCAGGCGGATTTGGAAGTACGGGGAAATAGGACAGAAGATGGAAGTTAAAAAAAATCTTACTAAGAATATGGCAAGTTTTTCTCAAAAAAATAATCGTAATTCGTAAATCATAAATCGTAAATAAAATTAATGATAGATATTGATGTAAAAAGTTTGTTTGTTTTCTCCGCTGCAGCAAATATATTTATTATTGCCTTGTTTGCCACTTACGTTAAATTATATAAGGTAAAAAACCCTATCATCAATATTTTCATGCTGTCAAGAGTGTTGGGCATCTTTTTTTTAATAATGCTTTCATTGCGGGAAGAGGTGCCAAAACCGATAGGAATTATTATAAATATCACCATAAATATATTTATAGTTTTTTACGAAATTTATTGTATTTCTTTTATAGAACGTAAATTTGATTCAAAACATTTTAAACGTTTTTTGTTAATTCCTGTATTTTTTTCCATTGCGCTAAGTTTTTTTAGTACGGCTTCTGTAAGTCAAAGGATTGCCGTTCTCTCGTTAAGCGTTTCAATGATGTATGCATTTACTGCCTATATACTTCTTACCAAAAAAGGTAAAACCAAAATACAGTATCTAACTGGGTACATATTTGCATTAGGATCCTCGTTGCTTTTAATGCGCGCTTTAAGTTCTTTTTTCAAAGTTGGAATGGAGATGTCTTCAACAAATTATTTGATGGTTTTACCGCTCATATTTTTCTTAATTCTTAACCTGGTTATTCCTTTACTACTAATTTTTATTTTAAAGGAAAAGGACAATCTAAAACTAACTGAATTAAACAAAAGCAAGGATAAATTTTTCTCAATTATTGCGCACGATTTAAGAGGCCCGTTTGGGGGTCTTCATCAAATTGGAGAACTTCTTTGGTTAAATAAAAATAAAATCAGTGATGAAAAAAGGGAAAAACTTACCAAAGTTCTTTATCAAAACAGTAAAAACACTTTCAATTTATTGGATAATTTATTAAAGTGGGCAAGCGCCAACGCTGGATTGATAAGCTATGAACCATCCAAATTAAATCTTCATAAAATTGTACTCAACAATTTGCGTTTATTTAATTCTCAAGTCAAATTGAAAAATCTAACGTTGTACTGCAATTTTGAAAGGGAACTTTTAGTTTATGCAGATTTTGATATGATAGACACGGTGATTAGAAATATTATATCAAATGCCATAAAATTTACGCCAAATGGCGGAAAAATTGAAATTATTTTAGATAAAATTGATGAAATCAATAACACCTGCACCATCGCAATAGTTGATAACGGAATTGGTATAGCAAAGGATTCTCAGTTAAACGTTTTTGAAATTGATGCTACAATATCCACTTTAGGAACTAACAAAGAAACCGGAACCGGATTGGGGTTAAAACTTTGTAAAGAATTTTTAACGATAAATAAAGGAACTATTTGGATTGAAAGCATTGAAAATAAAGGAACTTCAGTTTTTATTTCTTTACCAATTGAAAATAAATAAATGGTCAATTGACTTCGCTAATAGCTAATTTCAAAAATATTTGCTGATTGGTTGTTAACGTTGAAGGATGTTCAAAAAACACGGTTGTTTTGTTTAAAACCGCTTCAATTAAATAATGACTTCCTTTGAAATAAGAAGTGATAACCGTTGCTTTAATACCTTCCTTTCCTGTCAATTTAATCTGATTTGGATACAATAAAACCGATTTTTTTGAAGTGTCATTTGAATCAATTTCACTTACCGGAATTTTATTGATTTCATCAAAAAAAGAAGCGACATAGGCACTTTTGGGATTGAAATATAATTTTTCAGGCGTATTGTTCGCGATTAATTTTCCGTTTCTGATCACTAAAATTTTATCTGCAAAAGAAAGCGCGTCGGTGGTATCGTGAGTGGCCACAATGCACAAAATATTTTTCAATTTTAAGTATTTGAAAAGATCTCTTCGAAGCTTATTTTTCATAAGATTATCGATGTGGCTAAAAGGTTCGTCGAGCAATAAAACCTCCGGCTCTTTTGCCATCACTTTGGCGATGGCAACACGTTGTTTTTGGCCACCGCTCAGGTTTTTGACTTTCGTTTGGGAAAACTCGGTCATATCAACCACTTTTAGGAATTCTTTTATGCGCTTGCCTTTGTTTTTATCCTGACTTGAAATGTATTTTCCTATATTTTCTTCTACTGTGGTATAAGGCATTAAATCGAAATCCTGCGGCAAATATTTCATAAAATCTTCACCGGGAATTAACCTGAAGTTTGGTCCGAGCAACTTTTCATCATTCCAATAAATTGATCCTTTTTCAATATGAAGGAGTCCGTAAATAATTTCGAGCAAGGTGCTTTTTCCTGAGCCGCTTTCGCCGATAATGGCAATATAATCGCCCTTATCGGCTTTAAAACCAATATTTTTTATAACTTCTTTAGAAGTGTACCCAAATGATATGTTTGCTAATTTTAACACCTATTTATTCGAAACCGATGTGAAGAAGCGCATCGCCCTGAATCACCACCGGCGCATGGTTTGAATTTAAAATATACCCTTCCTGATTGTTTTTAAAAACTTTTTCAAAATCGCCATAAGGATCGGAAATACTGCCTAATACAACGCCCTTTTCAACCTTTTGACCAACATTAATATATGATCTGTACATGCCGGAATACTTGGCTCTTATCCATTTTGAATTTTTAATGATGATTGAAGGGTTTTCCATTGTTGGTTTTGTGATTTTTGCTGAAAAATCCCGCATTCCCAAATGATGTATGATATTAATTGCGCCCTGAACGCCAACTTTTGTGACATTTTTATCCAAACTAAGGGATTTTCCGCCTTCAAAAAGCAGCACTTTTTTTCCCAAATCAACCATGGCTTTTCTAAAAGTCTTTTCCTTGCTTTTACTGTAAACAATGTAAGGCGAGCCAAAAACTTTGGCCAATTCTAAAATCTCTTCATCCTTTTCGTCAATTCTTATTTGAGAATAGTTAAATCGTTGGGCGCCGCCAGTGTGATAATCAATGCAATAATCAACTTTGGGAATTACTTTGCTCATTAAATGATAAGCGAATTTACTCGCCAAAGAACCTTTATCAGAACCCGGAAACATTCTGTTTAAATCCCTTCCGTCTGGAAATTCTCTTTTTTGGTTCAAAAATCCGAATACATTTAACAATGGAATGCAAATAATCGTTCCCTTTTTTGGTTTATTTAGTCCGCTTGAAATAATTTGACGCACAATTTCAACACCGTTGGTTTCATCACCATGAATCCCGCCAATTAGCAATAAACAGGGACCGTCAACTTTTCCCCTTGATACAATAATGGGCACTTCAATTTTAGAATGCGTGTTTAAACGGGCAATATCCATGTTAATTTGAACCGTTTCGCCCAAACCAACTTTTTGATAAAGAATTTTAAAATCATTAGACATGCCGCTCAATATAATGGATTATTTTTCCGGCGATGTCTACTCCTGTAGCGCCTTCAATTCCTTCCAATCCGGGAGAAGAGTTAACTTCTAAAATAAGCGGGCCTCTTGATGATTGCAAGATGTCAACTCCGGCGATTCCCAGACCCATAATTCGTGCGGCTTTTAAGGCTGCATTTTCTTCATCAATGGATAATTTAATAATTTCTGCCGTTCCGCCTCTGTGAAGGTTAGAACGAAATTCCCCTTCTTTGCCTTGCCTTTTCATAGCACCGACAACTACGCCGTCCACCACAAATACACGGATATCTGCACCACCGGCCTCTTTAATGAATTCTTGCGCAATTACCCTTGCCTGAAGTCCGTTAAAGGCTTCCAACACCGATTCTGCAGCATTGTCATTTTCAGCCAAAACCACGCCCAAACCCTGTGTTCCTTCCAATAGTTTTATCACCAAAGGCGTTCCACCAACATCTTTAATAACGTCTTTAACGTTTTTTGAATAGTTGGTAAAAACCGTTTTAGGCAAACCCAAACCAGCGCGCGACAACACCTGCAAACTTCTCAGTTTATCACGTGAGCGCATCAATGCTTGAGATTCGATGGCAGTAAAAACTTTCATCATCTCAAATTGACGCACAACTGCCGTTCCGAAAAAAGTTACGGAAGCGCCAATTCTTGGAATTACAGCATCAATATCTGTCAGTAATTCGTGTTTGTATCTTATCGCCGGTTTCTTTTTTTCAATAATAATATCGCATTTTGAATGATCCACCACCAACATTTCATGATTTCGGGCCCTGCCTGCTTCAACAAGTCTTTTTGTTGAATATAAATTTGGATTTCTGGATAAAACAACAATTTTCATACTTTGCATTTTATTAAATTTTAATCAATATGTTTTTAAATGACAGATTTTTTTTTGCAGTGTCTACCATAAATTTTTTTGACAGAAACTTTCTTCCCAACAACACGGGAAATTTCATCGAACCTCTTTCTGTTAAGGAAAGTTCAATAGGATATATTTCATTAAAAATAAGTATTTCAGTTTTAATTAAATACCTGTTTTCGATAATTCCGTTAGAACTTTTTACCATTTTTTGGGTAAACTCGGTGAATGTAAAATATTTTTCGTGGTATTTTTCATGTTTCGGATCCAAAAACTGACACTTCAATACATTATTTTCCTCCTCAATGCTATGGCAATGAAAACTTGATGTATAGGCGCCCGTATCAACTTTAATATCGATATCAAACAACTCGAGTTTGGGAAAATCAACAATGTCTGTTCTGCCAATAAGTGTTTTTACGCTTGTTTTTTTCAAAAGGAATAGGAAGTGCTAATGTTAAAAAATATTTTGAATTTTATTTTATTTTTGCAAAGTTAAACTATTATTGGCTATTAGAAATTTTTTGAAAATTTTTGTTTTTCAGTCGTTTACGAGCGTATTTTTAGTATCTTATTTGAGTTTTCTAAACCAAAAAGAAGGAAATGAATTAAAAAATTCACTTCCTTCTTTTTTATGCTAATTTCTAAAAAAATTAGCCTTTTAATCCTTTTTAGTCATGGCATTGATGGCTTCTTTAATCTTCGTTTCCAGTTCTTCGGACAATTCAGGATTGTCTTTTATCAAAACTTTAACTGCATCACGACCTTGACCCAATTTTGTTTCGCCATAGCTAAACCAAGAGCCGCTTTTTTTCACAATGCCCAATTCTACGCCCAAATCCAATATTTCTCCATCTTTAGAAATGCCTTCGCCGTACATAATATCAAATTCAGCGGTTCTGAAAGGTGGAGCAACTTTATTTTTCACCACTTTCACTTTGGTGGCATTTCCTATTACTTTTTCGCCATCTTTTATTTGTGTTTTTCTTCTGATGTCCAAACGAATGGATGCATAAAATTTAAGTGCATTACCTCCGGTGGTAGTTTCTGGATTTCCGAACATTACACCAATTTTATCACGCAACTGGTTGATAAATATAACAGTACAGTTTGTTTTATGAATGGTTCCTGTCAATTTACGAAGCGCTTGCGACATCAATCTCGCGTGCAATCCCATTTTAGAATCGCCCATTTCGCCTTCAATTTCACTTTTTGGCGTTAATGCGGCAACCGAGTCAATCACCACAATGTCAATGGCGCCAGAACTGATTAAATTGTCGGCAATTTCCAACGCTTGTTCACCGTAATCTGGTTGGGAAATAATTAAATTGTCAATATCAACCCCTAAATTTTTAGCGTAAAATCGGTCAAAAGCATGTTCTGCATCAATAAATGCTGCAATACCGCCAGCTTTTTGGGCTTCAGAAATCGCGTGCAAAGCCAAGGTGGTTTTTCCCGATGATTCCGGTCCATAAATTTCAATAACTCTTCCGCGCGGATAACCGCCTACGCCCAAAGCAATATCCAATCCCAATGAACCGGTTGAAATGGCTTCAATATCGCTTATGGCAACATCACCCATTTTCATCACTGTTCCTTTTCCGTAGGTTTTGTCCAATTTATCCAATGCGAGCTGCAATGCTTTTAATTTTGCAACTTTTTCTTTGTCTTCTGCCATAATTTTATTAAAAATGAGTTAAAAATTTGATGCTAAAATATAAAAAACTATTGAGTATATTTAGCCTTTGCAAATAATTCTATTAACTGTTTTCAGTATGAAAAAAATTTCCCTATTATTAATTGTTATTATAATGATTTCTAGTAAATTAAATGCACAAAATAATGCCATTTCCGCTTTTTTGCTGAAGTGGGAAAATTCTAAAGATTACTTATTGGAAATAGTAGAAGCCATGCCTGCGGAAAGTTTTAATTTTAAACCTACGGAAAGAGAAATGATTTTTGAAGAACAATTGATTCATATTACTGAAAATATGCATTGGCTTAGCGAATCTTACCTCGTTGAGGGGGATTTTGTGAAATCTGAAAAGATAAATCCAATTGGCAAAACGGAAATTTTAAAAGATTTAAGGATTGAATTTGACAAGGTTTCGGAAATTGTAAAAATGGTTTCTTTGGAAGATTTATCAACTGAAGTTGCTTTTTTTAGCGGACCAAAAAGTAAGCTGCAAATACTGAATTTATTACAAGACCATGTTACGCACCACCGCGGCCAATTGGTTATTTATTTAAATTTAAATGGTGTTGTGCCTCCAAAATATATTGGCTGGTAGTTTGTTTTAAATCAATTGGTTTATTTTGGCATATTGCAACAGTACCACTGTTTTTGCATCGTTAATTTCCCCTTTTGACACCATTTCCATAGCGTTTTCAAAATTAATCTCCAGCACCTCAATTTCTTCATGTTCTTCTTCTAAACCACCTCCTGCATTTATTTTCATACCATCGTTGTATTCAGCTACAAAATAATGTATTTTTTCAGTTACGGCTCCCGGTGTCGAAAACAATTCGAATACTTTTTTGGGGTTGGTTATTTTAAAACCTGTTTCCTCTTCCGCTTCTTTTATGATGCAGGCTTCGGGATTGTTTTCATCCAACAAACCGGCGCAAACTTCTACCATCATTCCGGTTTCATTGCCGTTTAAATAACTTGGCATCCTGAATTGTTTTGTAAGAATCACCGTTTTTTTAGCGGGATTGTACAATAAAATTGCTGCGCCGTCTCCGCGGTCGTAACATTCCCTGCTTTGTTTTTGCCAGCTGCCATTTTTTGTTTGAAACTCAAAA
Source organism: Lutibacter sp. (assembly GCA_032251275.1). Lineage (GTDB taxonomy): Bacteria > Bacteroidota > Bacteroidia > Flavobacteriales > Flavobacteriaceae > Lutibacter. Next base: position 3,056 of record JAVVEF010000065.1, on the reverse strand, counting down.
TCGACTTTATCAAGTCTGTAATGTGCGTCAGACAAATTTATTATCTCAATGATTCTTACTTTCGGATTGTTCATTTTATGGATTTTTTATCATAGCAATATGCGGAATGTCATCTTCCAAATAATCTTCTCCAACTTGGTGAAATCCTTGCGATTCGTAAAATTTTTTCAAATACAGTTGCGCCGATATTTTGATGGAAGTTTCATTAAAATGCAATTTTACGGCTTCAACAGATTGATCAAAAATCATATGTCCATAACCAAATTTACGTTCATTTTTAGCAACCACAACGCGTCCGATACTTGCTTTTTCAAAATAATCGCCTGCTTTAAAAATGCGGCAATAAGCCACAATTTTATCGTTTTTGAATCCGATGATATGTAAGGCTTTTTCATCTTTTCCGTCGATATCCTGATACACGCAATTTTGCTCAACCACAAAAACTTCGGCACGCAATTGCAAAATATCATAGAGTTCTTTGGTTGATAATTCAAAAAAGGGTTTTGTTAAAATAGTAAGCATTTTTTAGTCTTGGATTATAATTTCTTTAAGGTCGTTTCTTTTAAATTCGGGTTGCAAATTACAATGTTGGATATGAAATTTTTCGAACAACAATTTTTCAACTGCCTCACAAACCAAATCAAATTCTGATAACTTAATGTCGTTTTCAAATTCTAAATGCGCTTCAAAATGACATTCGTGATCATTTAATTGCCAAATATGAATATGATGGATGTTTTTTACCCCTGATACTTTTTGCACTTCATCAACAACTTCCTTTATTTTTATGTGCGAAGGCGCAAAAAGCATCAATATTTTTAAGGAATCGATTAAAATTCGCCAGCTCATAAAAATTAAATAGACAGAAATAAGTAACGTTAACAAGGCGTCAATCCAATAAATCTGATAATATTTCATCAGCAAACCGCCAATTAAAACCGCTACTGAGGTAAGCATATCTGACAATAAATGAAGATAGGCGCTTTGCATATTCATATTATGTTTTGCGTCATTTTTTAATAACAAAACACTTAGCCCATTTGCGGCAATTCCTAAAATAGCCAGCCAGATCACCAGACCGCTTTCTATTTCCTTAACTTCATAAAAACGTTTAATCGCTTCAATTCCCAAAAAAACACCGATTGCAATTAAGGATGCCGCATTAAAAAAAGCAGCGATCATTTCAGCCCTTTTATAGCCAAAAGTATATTCGAGTGTTTGTAATTTTTTACGGGTAAGTATATTGGCTCCGTAACTTATAATTAAAGAAATAACATCTGAAAAATTATGGACCGCATCAGAAATTAAAGCCAGACTTCCCGAAATAATGCCACCGATAATTTGCGCAACTGTAATTACAATGTTTAAAATGATGGAAAAAAGTAAATTTTTACCGGTTAATGTTGGATGGTCGTGGCTATGGTTTTGACCCATTTTGAATTACGATTTACGATTTTTGCCCTTCGACTGCGCTCAGGGTGACGATTTTTTAAATTACGATTTAGTTTCTTCCAAGTCAATTTTTTTTAACTGCACTTCAGACTCCTAACTTCGGTCATCTAACTTTTAACTTTCCAGTTAACAAGGTATTTTATCAATTCTGGTTTGGTGGCGACCGCCTTCAAATTCGGTTGTTAAAAAAATATCAACAAAATCCAAAGCTTGTTGTGCAGTAACAAAACGTGCCGGAATACTCAATACATTGGCGTTGTTATGGGCGCGGGCAAGCGCCACCAATTCATTATTCCAGCAAAGTGCAGCCCTTATTCCCTGATGTTTATTGGCTGCCATTTGAGCGCCGTTTCCGCTGCCGCAAATGGTAATTCCAAAGTCTGCTTCACCTTTTTCCACAGCATTTGCTAACGGATGAACAGTGTCTGGATAATCCATACTTTCTTCTGTATCAGTTCCAAAATTTATCACTTTATACCCTTTATTTTTCAGAAATTTTACAATTTCAAATTTATGCTGGGTTCCGGCGTGATCGTTTCCTATTGCAATGGTCATAAGTATATTTTTTATACATTAATATGTCACAAAAATACAAATTCATAGTTATTAACAGCTAAAAAACTATTTGTTAATAGCATTTTTTAATTTATTGATTTATAACTGTTTTATCATAAAATGAAATTGTGCATAACTAAATACTTAAAATTGATAACTAATTTTCCAAAACTAATTTTAATGTTGTATTACTAAAATTGATAATTGTTGTGCAACTTTTTTTATCTTTTTTTAAATTTAGTTTTGAACAATTTTTTAGGCCATTATGAACATTTTAAAATGAAATACTTATTAAAAAAACGTAAAATTATATTGTTTTAAAGATTGTTTATAACCTATTTAATTTAATTGATTTATAACGCATTATATTTTAATAAACTGTTTATATCTTTTAATAAGTGAACCTAAAAAATTAAAAATCATAAATTTATTACACTTATAAACACACTATAACAAACACCAATAGTTTTTAAAATTTTAAAAAAATCTTTTTATTATAATATTAGATGTTGATAACATTAAAACTTAAAAATTAGGAACAATAAAATTAAAAGAGCCTGGCAGTATTTCAGCTTCAAAACTTCCTGAACCTACCAATTCGCCATCGGCCTGAATATAGGTAATTTGCGTATCGAAATCAGTTATTCTTAATGTAGAAGTCTTATAATTTTTAACCAATTTATGATTGGTGATGTTGCCATTGAACAATTTTCCAATATTTCTCAAAAGCGTCAATAATGATATTTTATTGATGTGGGAAATGTCAAAAAGTCCGTCGGTTGGGTTTGCATTTTGGGTTAGTTGCATGCCGCCGCCCGAATATTTACAAATGCCTATTAACAGCATCAATGTTTTTTCTTTAATTTCAATATCGTTAAAATTAATTTGTAAAATACTTTTTTTATAAGTGGCGATGCTTAGTAAAGCGCCTGTTAAATAAGCCAGAAATCCCAAGTATTTATATTTATGCACCTTATTCACCACATAACCATCAAAACCAATGCCAGCCAAATTATTAAAGTAAACTGTTGAATTGTTTTCATTAATTA
>JAVVEF010000064.1:0-16074 GCA_032251275.1 Lutibacter sp. | reverse complement strand
CTAAAATGCAAAGCCTGTGAGGCGTTCAGCAGTTCAATGGCCAAAATAGTTTCTATATTGTCAACAATTAGTTTTGTTTTTGTGGCACCATTGGCGCCCATGCTCACGTGGTCTTCCTGTCCGTTGCTCGAAACAATAGAATCAACAGATGAAGGTGTTGCCAGTTGTTTATTTTGGCTGGCGATGCTTGCGGCAGTGTATTGAGGAATCATCAAACCACTGTTCAACCCCGGATTTTTCACCAAAAAAGGCGGTAAATTACGTTGTCCCGAAATCAGTTGAAAAGTTCTTCTTTCTGAAATGCTTCCCAATTCGGCCATGGCAATTCCCAAAAAGTCAAAAGCGAGGGCCAAAGGTTGTCCGTGAAAATTTCCTCCGGAAATGATTTCATTGGCTTCAGCAAAAATAATCGGATTGTCGGTTACAGAGTTAATTTCCGTAGCGAATACTTTTTTGCAATAATTTAAGGCATCTTTGCTGGCGCCGTGCACTTGCGGCATACACCTAAAAGAATATGGATCTTGCACGTGTTCTTTATGCTGGGCAACAATTTCACTGTCTTCCAAAAATTCTTTAATGCGTTGCGCTGTTTTTATTTGTCCGTTATGCGGTCTTATAAAATGAAGAAGTTCATTAAAAGGTTCAATTCTTCCATCAAAAGCATCCAAAGAAAGTGCACCAATTAAGTCGGCAAAATAGGAAAGTTTGTATGATTTAAGTATTAAGTGAACGCCATAAGCACCCATAAATTGGGTACCGTTCAACAATGCCAGTCCTTCTTTCGATTTTAATTCAATTTTGTTCCAGTTAAACTTTTTTAAAACCAGTTCACTGGCAACAATTTCGTTGTTAAAATACACTTCGCCTTTGCCAATTAATGGCAATGACAAATGTGCCAGAGGCGCCAAATCGCCTGAAGCGCCCAAGGATCCTTGTTCATAAACTACCGGTATAATATCATTGTTGTAAAAATCTGTCAATCGTTCCACAGTTTCAAACTGAACACCCGAATGGCCGTAACTTAACGACTGAATTTTCAGCAAAAGCATCAGTTTCACAATACGCTTGTCCACTTTTTTTCCAGTGCCGCAGGCGTGGCTCATCACAAGGTTTTCCTGTAGTTTTTGCAAATTGTCATTGTCAATTTTCACATTGCAAAGCGAACCGAATCCAGTATTGATTCCGTATATTGGTGATCCATGTTTCTCGAGTTTTTTATCTAAATATAAACGGCAATTCTCAATTTTTTCAATGGCTTCTGCAGAAAGCTGTATTTTTTTTTCAGCAAAAATAATTTCACTTACCGCAGTAAAATCCAATGGTTTGGAATTGATTTCATGTAGATTGTTCATGGCTGTGTTTTGGTGCATCAAAATTCCGTATTCCAAACACAATATGCAAATAAATTGTTAAAGTAATATTATACAATATTTATGATGCAATATGTTTTATATTTGCAGATTATAAAAACAATTATAAATATGAAAAAAATATTTTTACTTTTTACAGTGATTGCAATAATGTCTTGTAAAACAGAGCCTAAGGATTATGTAACCCTAACAGGAAAATTAAAAACGCCGGGCTTGGAAAAATTAACTATACAGGGGAGAGGTTTTACAAAGGAAATTTCAATAAATATTGATGGTACGTTTTCAGATACTTTGAAAGTGACAGATGGTGTTCATGCCATTTCAAATGAAGGAGACAGAGTGACTCTATTCCTAAAAAACGGGTACGACTTAAATTTGGAATTCAAAGGAGAACGTTTGTCGGATGGTGTTACTTACAAAGGAGAAGGTGCCGAAACCAATAATTTCATGGAAAGTAAACGCGGGTTTTATATGAGCGACAATGCCAATCCTAAATCTTACTTTACATTGGATAAAGCCGCTTTTAATGCAAAACTTACTGCAGCAAAATTAGAATTACAGAGTTATAAAGACAAAGCTCAAAATTTAGACTCAGTAATAGTTGCGATGGATGCCAGAAATGATGAAATGTTTTTTGGCTATATTGAATCTAATTATGAAGCGATGCATGAAACTTTAACCCGTTTGGCAAAAGGAAAAATATCTCCGGTATTTGAAAACTATGAAAATTTTAAAGGTGGAAAAACATCATTATCCGATTTAAAAGGAAAGTTTGTGTATATTGATGTTTGGGCTACTTGGTGTGCCCCTTGTAAAGCTGAAATTCCTTTCTTAAAAGCTTTGGAAAAAGAATATGAAGGCAAAAATATTGAATTTGTAAGTATTTCTGTTGACAAACCTGAAGCTTATGAAACCTGGAAAAAAATGGTTGCAAATGAACAATTGGGCGGTATGCAGTTATATGCGGATAACAATTTTGAATCTCAGTTTATTTTAGATTATGGCATCAATGCCATCCCTAGATTTATTTTGATTGATGCAGAAGGAAATATTGTTGATGCTGATGTGTTAAGACCATCTGACCCTAAATTAAAAGATTTGTTTACCGAATTGGGAATTTAATATTCCGATAATTTAAAACAAAAAAACCCTGCGAAGCAATAGATTCGCAGGGTTTTTTTGTTTTATTTAACTCAAATCAAACTCCCTTTCCTTCGGAAAGGGCTGGGGATAGGATATTCACTTACAACGCTATTTTTGATGATTAAATAGTGAAATTGCATGCTGATTTTTTAGGTGCTGTAATTCGTTATAAGCACGAATTTTCAACGAGGCAGCGGCTATGATAAAATAGAGCATCGTCAATCCCCATAAATGCAGCCATTCCTGCGTAACCTCAAATAAAGAAACATGCATTTGCGTTAATTTCACAAATCCTTCAATGCCCGATGTTGAAGGAATTATGCTTGCCAACGCCTGATAAAAAGGGGAAAATCCTTCCAAAGGATAAGAAAGTCCGCTTAACATTAACGAAGGAACAGAAATAAGCACTAAAAAAACAATCGATTCTTCTCTTCTTTTAAACAGCGAACTTATGGCAATCCCCAAAAATACGACTGAAAAAATATACGGTATTAAAAATGCATAAATTGTTAACAGGGACGACCTTACCGGAATGGAGAAAATGGTGAAAACAATGCCAATTTGAATGGGGATTATTACAGCGAAAATTAACGAGTATAAACTTGCTTTACCCAACAATACAGGAATAGTTCCTCCCTTATGAAGCAATCTTGGAAAATCGGTTCTAATTTTTTTGTCCTCTTTTCTCGAACCATATAAAATTCCAATACCCATTAATATCACCAACTGAATTATTAATCCTGTTAAAATGGGAATTATATACGTAGCGTATCCCGAAGAAGTGTTGAATAAACTGGTGGAAATTGCCTGAATAGGGTTTTGATTTTCCTTTGCCGCCGTCATTGGATTTCCTTGCGCCATCGATTTTTTAACGCCAATACCAGCATTAAAATAGCCATTGGTGATGCTCACATTTCCCAATACCTTTTTGTAAAAAACCATATTTGAGGCATCAGCATAAGTTGAAACAGCTGTTGGCCGGCCATTTCTGATATTTTTTTCAAAATCTTTTGGAATGATCACAATGCCCATCACTTTTTTTGCATAATAGGCGTATTTTGCTTCCTGTAAATCGGTAAAATTGGTCATTGTTTTAATTCCTGCGGAAGCATTCAGCATTTCAATATAATCTCTGCTGGTTTTGGTAGCATCCTGATTTACCACAGCCACCGGAACATCATAAATCACTTCATTCGAGTACACATAGGCATAAACAAACAGTAAAATTAAGGTAACTGCCAAAAACGTGGAAACAACAGCTTTATCCGATTTAATGGAATCCCATTCCGTAGCAATGGTGTTCCAATACGAAAGTCTTGTTCTGTGATAAGGTTTAAATAATTTTTTTTTCATGCTTAAATACGATGTTCAAATTCGCCTTTTAATAATAATTTTTTCAATTTTGTCCATCCAAGTATCAACGGCAGTATACTTAAAACAACCAATGCCGATATGGCGTAAAATGAATAATAAACAGGAATTCCCCTTTGTGTCTGGTCTAAAAATACTTCAAAAAAATGGGTGAATGGAAATAGCTGACTCAGCCATTGCATTGGTGCAGGCATACCAAAAATGGGAAAAGTAATTCCTGAAAATGCAAGACTTACGGCCCCAAATCCCGATCCCAGAGTAAGCGCTTGCCGCAAACTTTTACTGATGGAAATAAAAAATACAGCGAATGACTGGCTGGAAATAATCAGCAATAACAATCCGGCCAATAAAGCAAACTTATTGCCAAACAAAGGGAAATCTTGTAAAACAAACATACTGAAATACATTAAAAGGCCAACCAGAAAAAACCACAAGGTATAAGGTAAAACTTTTCCCATTAAAATTACAAAAGTATTGCCCTTGCTAATTTTATATAATTTTTTTCCTTTATGATATTTAAAATCGGAACCAAAAGAATAAACTGTGGTTAAAATAACGAATATTTGAAAAAACATCGTTAAAAATCCCGAGTTCAAATAATAGGAATAATTTGTAAACGGATTTGACAACACATGATTATTTGCGCTTATTGGCTGAAAATTTGCCTTGGCCTGTTTTATTAAAACACCATTTTTAAGTTGCTTCTGAATATTGACACTTGCCGAAAGTGTGCCGACCACTTTTTTAAAGGCTTTGTCTTCAAGTCCGCCGGGCAAAAGCAAATTGCCATTGAATTGGTTGATTACTTTTGTTTGTTTTCCTTGTTTCAGATCCTTTTCAAAATGGTTGGGAATGGTTATCAGTCCATAAATTTTACCAGTTCTTATCAGTGCCTCTCCTTCTTTTTGGGTTAAAGGTGCATACGCAACTTTTAATTCGGGTGCAGCATCAAACTGGGCAATTAAATTTCTTGAAACAGCAGACTGGTCAAAATCAACAACGGCAATAGGCAAATCTCTTGGAACGCCTTCATGTAACAATGTGTTAAAAAATAACAGAGAAACAAAAGGCAAAATTATTGTAAAAATAAAATTGGTTTTATAGCTAAACAGGATTCCAACTTCTCGTTTTGCGATATGCAGAAATACGTTCATTGTTATTTGTTAAATTGAGCGTAATCAATCAAAATACTCATACCGGGTCTTAAGGAATGTTTCTTGTTTACTGGTTTCGCTTTTATTTCAAAAGTTTTGATATCAAATTCACCAGTTGCTTTGGTGGCATTCCAAGTGGCATAATCACCCAACGGCGCCACATAATATATTTTAAATCTAATTTCCTGATTGTTCAGCGCGGGAACTTTTGCGGTAAATTCTGCATCTTTTTTGAAATTGAATAAACTTGTTTCCTTAATATTTAAAATGGCATAGGAATTTGAAAGATCAACCAAATGCACCACAGGATAACCTGCCGGAATAAGTTCGCCTTCTTCAGGCAAAAAATCCAAAACTTCGGCATTTATGGGTGCGGTAATATTTCGTTCATTTTTATAGCTTTCCAATTCAACCAAGGCACCTTCCGCTTTTCTGACCAAAGCATTTGCAGCGTCAATATCTTCATTTCTCGCGCCTTTTAAAGCGATGGCATATTGACTGTAAGCCGCTTCCTGGTCCTTAATGGAAGCTTCTTTTTTGGCAAAAACTTCATCGCGATTTTGTTCTGAAACCACACCGTCTTTGTATAAATTTTCGATACGTCCATAGGTTTTTTTCATAACATTGGCAGCAGCTGTCGCTTTTTCATAAATGCTTTTTGCGGCACTTATTTCTTCCCGTCTTGCGCCATTATTGGCCTTATTGAGTTGAGAATTTGCCGCTTCTTTCGCCGCCAAAGCTTGGGTTTCTTTTCCGTCAATTTCCTGACTTTCCAGCGTGGCCAACAGCTGTCCTTTTGAAACGCTTTCGCCTTCCATGACTTCAGTCGATTTAAGCCTGGTCGGAATTTTAGCGGAAAGATATATTTCCTTGGCTTCTATGCGTCCTTGTAAAACCAGTGTTTTGGGTTTTGTTATGAACCAAATTCCGGTGAGTACCAAAGTTGCGATAAGAATAATGCTGATAAATGATTTTGTTGCTTGTGATTTTTTCATTTTTTTTTTTAGTTTTTGTTCAGGAAGTTTTCTGTTTCTCCAAGTTGCACCATTAATTCTCCATAAGCCACATTATAATGATACAAAGCTTCTATTTTATGCAATTTGATTTCGGTTAATTTTAAGGTGGCATCTATCACTTCTATTGAAGTTCCGGTACCTTCTTCAAATGCCCGGGTGCGCATAAACTTCAGTTTATCGGCCAATATTTCATCAGCATTCAAACTTTCATATTGCTCTTGTTGCTTTTGCAATTCGTTGTAAATTTTTTCGGTGTAAGTCGCCAAACTTAATCGTGCCTGTTTCTTAATTTTCTGTACCTGAGATACTTTGTGTTTTGCAGCTTTAATTTTATGTTCTCTTTGAAAACCGTTAAAAATAGTCCACTCAGCATTAATACCAACAATCCAGTTGGTTTTGGCAAAGGATAAATTATCTTTCCATAAAGATTGCTTTCCAAAGGCGGCTATTTTAGGGTAGTATTCACTGTTTTCAATTTTAGTTCCTATTTTGGCCAATTTAAAGTTGTCATCAATAAGTTTAAGCTGGCTGTTTTTATTCAACATATCTTTTTGAATATCAGATAATTCTGATAGAATTACCGGTTCCGTAAATTTGGTTGAAATATTGTTGAAGCCGCTTCCTCCAATTAAATTTTGAATGGCGGTCATGGCTAAAGACACATCTTTTTGGGCGCCCATCAATTCTCTTTTTGCATTTGACAAGGATACTTTGGCGTTCAGGGTTTCAACTTCTGCAATCATGCCGTTATTAAAGAGTTTATTGGCCTGGCTGTTATGCATTTCAACAGTTTTATAGATTTCATTCCGTAAATTTTCTGCTTCATTGGCCAGTTTTAACTTGAAGTAATATTCTATCAACTTAAGTGTTAATTCATCTTTTTTTAATTGATGCTGATTTTCTGAAAGGTCCAATTTTAAATTTGCTGCTTCATTTGCCACATTTATTTTGCCTCCTGCGGAAATGGTCCAGTTGATATTTGCCGAGGCAAAACCGAAATTACGATCCAATAAATTAAAGTTCCAGTCACCCAATACGGCTTCCGGATTCGGAATGTTCATTAATCCGCCAACCATATCGCGCGACGCATTTAAATCGACCGTAATGTCTTTATCTAAATGAATATAACTGCCCGATACGCTAACTGTTGGATAATACAATCCTTTCATGGCTTTTCTTTCTTCATCCACAGACTGAACATGGTATTCGGATGCATTTAAATCTCCATTTTTTTCAAGCATAAATTCATAGGCTTGTTTCAAAGAAAGATCTTGCGCATATGTTCCTAATGAAAGCAGTGAAAAAAAGCTAAATAGTATTTTGGCTTTTTTCCTTAATTTGAATTTTGAAAATAGTTCAGTCATTAATCAATTCTTTTTAAAAAATTCAAAATATTATTGGTTAAATAAGCCACATCATCATTGACTAAATCCTGGCTTTCAAAGATGTTGTTTTTCTTGAAATGAATATAATCCACCACGTAAACAACAAAGTGATAATACAATTGGAATAAATTTATATTGCTTGAAATTTCACCAGCATTAACGCCTATTTCTTTAATGTTTTGCATCAATAATAAACTTTTGTCCTTAAGTTCATCAGTAAATGAAAAGTTGTCGTTGGGCAACAATTGGTAAAAAAATTTTGAAGCAACGGGTTCATTCAAAGCATATACAATTCTGTTTTGCACAAATGCGCTTATAATAGGCGCAATGCTGGTATTATTTAATGCGATGAGAAATTCCAATTCCTGAAATAAGGAAGAAATTTTCTCATAAAACAATTCGTTTATTAATTCTTGTTTGCCGCTGTAGCTGCGGTATAAGTAACCGCCGCTCACATTTGCGTTTTTTGCAATCATCGCAATGGTTGTAGCTTCTATACCATAATCAACAATTGTTTTCATGGTTGCCGTTTTAATTCGCGCTATTTTGTCATCATCAATTTTGCGTGCCATAGTATTTTAATTTAGGGTGCAAATATATGAATAAACATTCATTCATTTATTATTAAACAGTAAATATTTTATAAAACAGCAATAGGGGTGAAGAATTATTTGCCGAATTTGTAATTTAATATTCCGATAGTTTTAAAACAAAAAACCCTGCGAGGCAATTGCTTCGCAGGGTTTTTTTATTATTTAACTCAAATCAAACTCCCTTTCCTTCGGAAAGGGCTGGGGATAGGATTAACTCAATATAGCTCTCGAAATTACAATTTTTTGAATTTCAGAAGTGCCTTCATAAATTTGGGTAATCTTGGCATCACGCATCAATCGTTCCACATGATATTCTTTTACAAAACCATAACCACCGTGAATTTGAACGGCTTCAACAGTAACGTTCATTGCCGTATCAGCAGCATATAATTTTGCCATCGCACCGCTTAAATCGTAATTTAAGTGTTGGTCTTTTTCCCAGGCTGCTTTTATGCATAAATGTCTGGCCGCTTCAATAGAAGTTGCCATATCGGCCAATTTAAAGGCGATGGCTTGGTGTTGGCTAATTTCTTTTCCGAAAGTTTTGCGTTCTTTAGAGTATTTTAATGCCAATTCATAAGCTCCGGAAGCGATTCCCAATGCTTGTGCGGCGATTCCAATTCGGCCGCCTGCCAATGTTTTCATAGCAAATTTAAATCCGAATCCATCTTCGCCAATTCTATTTTCTTTGGGTACTTTCACGTCGGTAAACATTAGTGAATGCGTATCAGATCCACGAATTCCCAATTTATTTTCTTTATTTCCTACCACAAAACCAGGCAATCCTTTTTCAACAATTAAAGCATTAATGCCCTTATGTCCTTTGGCAACATCGGTTTGGGCAATTACAATATAAACACTCGCGTTGCTACCGTTGGTAATCCAGTTTTTTGTGCCATTTAACAAATAATAATCTCCTTTGTCTATGGCGGTTGTATGTTGTGAAGTGGCATCAGAACCGGCTTCAGGCTCACTCAAACAAAAAGCGCCGATGATTTCCCCTTTTGCCAGCGGAACCAAATATTTTTGTTTTTGCGCTTCTGTCCCAAAAGTTTCCAATCCCCAACAAACCAAAGAATTATTTACCGACATCACTACGGACGCCGACGCATCAATCTTTGAAATTTCTTCCATTGCCAAAACATAAGATACCGTATCCAATCCGCTTCCGCCATAAATTGGATCTACCATCATTCCTAAAAATCCCAATTCTCCCATTTTTTTTATTTGTTCGGCAGGAAATTGTTGTTTTTCATCGCGTTCAATTACACCTGGCAAAAGTTCGGTTTGAGCAAAATCGCGCGCGGCATCGCGTATCATTATTTGTTCTTCGGTCAAATTAAAATCCATAATTAATAAGAGTTTTATGTAAAATTTATTTTTTGTTCAAATATAAATCTTTTTTAGGTTAAATTTTACATATTTAATAAAAAGGGAAAAATGTGTGTTTAACGTAACCTTCATCAATAGATATTTGAATGAAAAGTACAAAAAAAAAGAAAAATAGCAATTGAGCATCCATGATTTTTTCTCATTGTAAAAGGTTAAGTATTGAAAATCAAATAAATAATTTATTTTAAGGGTTGAAGTAATGTAAAGGGATTGTTCCCCTAAAAATCTTCACCAATTTTGCGTAAGTTTTTATTATATTTGTTCACTTGATAAACTTTTATTAATAATGCCTAACAACTAAATTATGACACAAATGTGACCTCCACTGGGAGGAATTATATTTTAAACAACAGGAAATTTTGTTAGAACAGTTAAAAAAATTAAAGTCATAATTAGTAAATATCAGGATGAAAAAATTATTAAAAAAGTACGAAGATAAGCAACCAGAAATCGTTTTTCACTGGAAAGACCAAGAAACAGAAGCAGAAGGATGGACCGTCATCAACTCTTTAAGAGGCGGTGCTGCAGGTGGCGGAACCAGAATGCGCAAGGGATTGGATATGAATGAGGTGCTTTCACTGGCAAAAACCATGGAAGTGAAATTTACCGTTTCCGGACCAGCCATCGGCGGCGCAAAATCGGGCATTAACTTCGACCCAAATGACCCAAGAAAAGAAGAAGTTTTAAGGCGCTGGTACAAAGCAGTTACGCCTTTATTAAAGCATTATTACGGCACAGGCGGTGATTTAAATGTTGATGAAATACACGAAGTGATTCCAATGACCGAAGATTGCGGCGTTTGGCATCCGCAGGAAGGTGTTTTTAACGGACATTTTAAACCAACGGAAGCTGAAAAAATCAACAGAATTGGCCAATTGCGTTTTGGCGTTATCAAAGTGATTGAAGATGCCAATTTTTCTCCCGATTTATCCAGAAAATTTACGATCGCAGATATGTTAACTGGTTACGGCGTTGCCGAAGCCGTTAAACATTATTATGATATTTATGGGGGTTCCATTAAAGGAAAACGCGCCATTGTGCAGGGATTTGGAAATGTAGGTTCTGCATCAGCCTATTATTTAACGCAATTGGGCGCAAAAGTGGTGGGTATTATTGACAGAAATGGAGGGTTAATTAATGAAACCGGATTTACAATGGAAGAAATGCGGATCTTATTTTTGGAAAAAGACGGAAATCAGCTTGCTGCCGAAAATATCATTCCGTTTGATGAAATCAATAAAAAAATCTGGTCTTTGCCAGCAGAAATTTTTGTTCCTGCAGCCGCATCACGTTTGGTTACACAAGACCAAGTAACAAAAATGGCAGCATCGGGACTGGAAGTTATTTCTCCCGGCGCGAATGTGCCTTTTGCTGATAAAGAAATTTTCTTCGGGCCAATTATGGAATTTGCCGACAAACAGGTGAGTTTATTGCCCGATTTTATCACAAATTGCGGAATCGCCAGAGTTTTCGCCTATTTAATGGAATCCAGGGTAGAATTGCCTATGAAAGACACCGCTATTTTTAGCGACATTTCAAACACCATTAAAAAAGCATTGGAAAACACCCATAAAAGAAATTCAGACAAAAAACAGCTCTGTAAAACCGCTTTTGAAATCGCGCTAAAACAACTAATTTAAACTTTAAATAAAAAATGGAAACAATCATTATAATAATCTTCATTTTAGGTTACGCAGCAATTGCCCTTGAACATAATTTAAAGCTGGATAAATTGATTCCCGCTTTGGCAATGATGGCAATTCTTTGGGCATTGGTGTCTTTCGGAATTGGTTCATTTCCAAATTGGTTTGACTCTGTCGGCCATAAACTGGTTGAAGGGTTTGCAAATTTTACTTTAGCTGAAAGACAGCACTTAATGGAAGAAACATTGCTTCATCATTTGGGTAAAACCGCGGAAATATTGTTTTTCCTGTTGGGCGCTATGACCATTGTGGAGATTATTGATTATTTCGATGGTTTTGCAACATTTAAAAATTTCATCAAAACAAAAAATAAGAAAAGGTTACTGTGGATTTTTGCATTTTTGGCATTCATACTTTCCGCAATTATTGACAATTTAACAGCCACAATCGTATTGATTACCATTCTTCAAAAAATAGTAAACGAAAAAAATACACGTATATGGTTTGCCAGTTTAATAATTATTGCGGCTAATGCCGGTGGAGCCTGGTCTCCAATTGGGGATGTCACCACTACCATGCTTTGGATCGGTAAGAAAGTGACTTCTGCAAAATTGATGGAATATCTAATTATTCCGTCATTAATATGTATGGTTGTCCCTGTATTTATCGCATCATTTATGAAACCTTTTAAAGGGGATGTTGATGTAGAAATAGAAGATAATGGCACAAAAAGCAAGTATGGTCCAAGAATGCTGTATTTAGGTTTGGGTTCTATAATTTTTGTGCCGGTATTTAAAACAATTACCCATTTGCCGCCTTATGTCGGGATGATGCTGTCTTTAGCCGTAGTGGGAGTTTTTGCGGAAATATATAGTAGATTTCAATTTACGCTATCAAGTCTGGTTGAAGATGAAGCAGCTGACTCAGTTGGTTTTCACAGCCCTGTGCACAAATCATTATCAAAGATTGAAATGCCGAGTGTGCTTTTTTTCTTTGGAATATTGATGGCAGTGGCGACCTTGGAAACTTTAGGGATTTTATTTATTGGTGCCGAAAGCTTAAAGGCAGTAGTGCCAAATTTAGATATTGTGGTGATGGCTTTAGGTGTGGGTTCAGCAATAATTGACAATGTTCCTTTGGTGGCAGCCAGTATGGGAATGTTTAATGAACCTATAGATAATCATTTATGGCATTTTGTGGCATATTCTGCAGGAACTGGCGGAAGTATGTTAATTATAGGTTCTGCAGCCGGTGTTGTGGCTATGGGAATGGAGAAAATAAATTTCATGTGGTACTTCAAAAATATCGCATGGTTGGCAGCTGTTGGTTTTGTTACCGGAGCAATTGCATTTATGTTAATACGGAATATTACCTTTTAATAGTTTAATAGCGAAGATTTATCTTTGATTTTATAAAAAGCATATATGCAATTTTAAATTTTTATTTTCGTTAAATGGAAATAAAACTAAAACTAAAAAAATAACAACGTTATAATTATGATACAAGATCCAGCTGAAATTTTACAGGAGACTGTTCCCCAAGAAAAATCGCTTTCTGTTTACAACCTTATTATGGATGGCGGTTTGGGAGGCCAAATAATCATTGCCATACTTTTGGTTTTATTAACCGTTGCATTGTATATTTATTTTGAACGTTATTTTGCCATAAAGGCAGCCTCAAAAACCGACAGCAATTTTATGAACCAAATAAGGGATTATATATCTCACGGAAAATTAGATTCTGCCAAAGTTTTATGTGCCCAGGCAAATTCACCGGCAGCAAGGTTGATTGAAAAAGGGATTTCACGCATTGGCAAACCTTTGGCCGATATCAATACAGCCATTGAAAATGCAGGGCGATTGGAAATTTATAAACTCGAAAAAAACGTAAGCGTGTTGGCCACCATTGCTGGCGCGGCGCCAATGCTTGGGTTTTTGGGAACAGTGATTGGGATGATTATCGCCATTCACCAAATAGCAAATGCGGGCGGACAAATAGACATTAAAATGCTTTCTGACGGATTGTACACGGCAATGACAACTACTGTTGCTGGATTAATTGTGGGAATTATCGCCTATATTCAATACAACCATTTGGTGGTTAGAACCAATAAAGTGGTGTATGAAATGGAAGCGCATTCCGTAGAATTTTTAGATTTGTTGAACGAACCTATCTAAAATAATTAATAATAATAAAGAGAGAAAAAAGAAAAGAGAATATAGAATAGAGAAAAGAGAAAATCTAGAACTTTGACCTTTAACTTTTAATATCTTATATTTAATATTTAATTTTTTTTTTCAATAAAACAGAAAAGCAAACCTATGGATATAAGAGGCAGAAATAAAATAAGTCCGGAATTTAGCATGTCGTCTATGACCGACATTGTTTTTTTGTTGCTGATATTTTTTATGATCACATCAACCTTGGTCACCACAAGCGCATTGGATATTTTGTTGCCTAAAGCAAGCGGCATCACCGAGAATAAAAAAGCCACTTCAGTAACCATTACAAAGGATCTGGCTTTTTATATTGACAATAAATTGGTTGATGAGGAAATTTTGGAACAGGATTTGCTTACATTATTGGCAGGAAAAGAGGAACCAACCATCGTTTTAAGGGCTGAAGAAGGTGTTCCAATTGAAAAAGCAGTAAAAGTGATGGATATTGCGAATCGAAATCGCTATAAAGTAATATTGGCCGTTCGCCCAAAATAAAAAACATGTCAAATTTTTTAGATACCGATCATAAACGAAAGTCAGCAGCATTAACAAGTTTGGTGATGAGTTTGATGATGGCGGCACTTTTTTTCTTCGGATTGACCTATTTAGATCCTCCTGAAGAATTTGGGATTGCCTTAAATTTCGGAACTTCCGAAGTAGGGCAAGGCGATATTCAGCCAACAGAAGCTTTACGGCCAGCTTCCCAGGAAGCCGTTCCCGAACAGCAAGAAGCAGTTAAAGAGCAGGTAACACAAGCTGCGCCAAAAATTGCGGAAGAAGTGCTTACGCAAGATTCGGAAGACGCGATTGTGATTAAAAAACAACTGGAAGCAAAAAAGAAAGCCGATGAAGTTGCAAGAAAAGAAAGAATACAACGTGAAGCCATTGCAAAACAGCAAGCGGAAGAACTTGAAAAAAGAAAAAAATTGGACGCTTTAATTGGCGGCGTGAGCAATTCTAAAGGAACGGCAACGGGCGGACAAGGAAATGACAATACCGCAGGAGATAAAGGTAAAATAACCGGCGATCCAAACGCAAGCGGCTATTATGGAACTGGATCGGGTGGCGGTGGCGGCGATTACCAATTGGGAAACAGAAAACCTATCAGCAGGCCAAAACCAAACTATATTTGTGATGAAGAAGGATTGGTGGTGGTGAGCATTGAAGTGAACGTTTATGGCAAAGTGATCAATGCAACGCCAGGTATAAAAGGATCTACCAATACAGCGCCTTGTTTGTTGTCGCAAGCCAAAGATGCCGCTTTAAAAACCACGTGGCAACCCGATTCAAATGCACCTTCCAAACAAATTGGCGTTATAAAATACAGATTTTCCTTATCTCAATAATTTTTAATGGATTATAAAAACACCATCAATTGGATGTTTTCTCAATTGCCGATGTATCAACGGGATGGGAAAACAGCCTTCAGAAAAGATTTAACGAACAGCATCGCACTTTCCAAACACCTTAATTATCCTGAATCAACATTTAAAACCATTCACGTGGCAGGCACCAACGGTAAAGGTTCCACAAGCCATATGCTGGCGTCTGTTTTGCAAGAAGCGGGTTACAAGGTTGGCTTGTACACATCGCCGCATTTAAAGGATTTTAGGGAGCGCGTTAAAATCAACGGCAAACTCATCAGTAAAATTGAAGTCGTAAACTTTATAAAAAACAATAAATCTTTTTTTGAATCAAACAATCTTTCATTTTTTGAAATGACTGTTGGTTTGGCATTCTACTGTTTTGCCAAACACAAGGTGGATATTGCGGTGGTGGAAGTCGGTTTGGGCGGAAGACTTGATTCCACAAACATTGTTATGCCGGAAGTTTCTGTAATCACAAATATTGGCTATGACCACATACAGTTTTTGGGAGAAACCTTACCCGAAATTGCTTATGAAAAAGCTGGAATCATCAAAAATAAGGTGCCCGTTGTTATCGGGGAATACCAGGAGGAAGTGTTCCCGATTTTTGAGAAAATTGCCAAAGAAAAATCTTCTCCGCTATTTTTGGCTACTAACAATGGGAACAAGAGTTATTCGTCAGATTTAAAAGGATCTTATCAAATCCACAATATTAAAACAGTTCTTCAAACAATAGAAGTATTAAAATCGAAAGGGTTTGTTATTTCAGAAGAAAATATAAAAAACGGATTGCAAAAAGTGGTAAAAAACACCGGACTTCTAGGCAGATGGCAAGTTATAAATGAGCAGCCAAAAGTAATTTGCGACACCGCCCACAATGCTGAAGGGTTGCGTTATGTGCTAAAGCAACTTCAGGAAGAAAAATTTGACCGGCTGCACATAGTTTTAGGGGTGGTAAACGACAAAGATTTAACATCGGTTTTGCCATTGTTTCCTAAAAACGCCACTTATTATTTTTGCAGACCAAATATTCCAAGAGGTTTGGATGCGCTTGAATTTCAACAACAATGCGCCAAATTTCAATTAATGGGCGAGGCCTATCATTCTGTTGAAACCGCTTATATAACGGCGTTGGAAAATGCTGCAAAAAGCGATTTAATTTATGTTGGCGGCAGCACTTTTGTGGTTGCCGAGGTGGTGTAAAATTAAAATTGTTAATAAGCGCACGTATTTTCTTATAAGGAGGTGCTTATCAATATATTTTGTTGATTTATATTTAGTTAGAAAATAAGTGAGAAATACTTTGATTATTTTTGTAAAAAGCTTTGTTTAAAACAAAAACTCGTTATATATTTGCAACCGCTTAGGGCAATTAGCTCAGCTGGTTCAGAGCACCTCGTTTACACCGAGGGGGTCGGGGG
>JAVVEF010000063.1:0-16165 GCA_032251275.1 Lutibacter sp. | reverse complement strand
TGTAGTTTATTTTGATATAATTTTTTAAAATATTTTAGAAAAAAAAGTAATATATCCTTTAAAAGTTAATCAATTTTGAGATGCGCTAATTTTTTTAATTTCTTGCTTTTTTAAGCGGCATATTTTTGAGTAAAAGCTTCATTTTTAATTAAATATTTTAAGTAACTCTTAAGAATTGGGCAAATATTTTTTAAATTTATAGACTAATTTTGTGCTATGAGAATTTTAATCGTGGAAGACGAACCCGGAATATTCAATTTCCTTCAACAGGGATTGGAGGAAGAATCATTTTCAGTTGATATTGCTGAGAATGGAAACGCAGGACTTCAATTGGCGCTTTCGGGAGATTACGATTTATTGTTGTTGGATTGGATGGTTCCCGGCATGAGCGGAATTGAAGTTTGCCGCCAATTCAGAAAAGAATTTAGCGACACACCAATCATTTTTTTGACCGCCAAGGACACTGTGGATGAAACCATTTTCGGATTGCAGTCGGGCGCCAACGATTATATCAAAAAACCATTTCATTTTGAAGAGCTTTTGGAAAGAATTAAGGTTCAATTAAGGCCTAAGTCGGGAGAACATTCTCTCTTTAATCTTGGAAATATCACTTTAAATACAGAAAATCACCAGGTTTTAAAAAATGGCAAAGAAATTAATCTGACGCAAAAAGAGTTTGCGTTGCTGGAATTTTTAATGCGGAATAAAGGCGCAGTTTGTCGCAGAACCCGAATTATTGAGCGCGTTTGGGACATTCATTTTGAATATAACACCGGTGTTATTGATGTATATATCAATGCATTAAGAAAAAAATTGCAACTGAAGGCTGATGAAAATTATATTCAGACCATCAGAGGAATTGGTTATATGGCAAAAGAACTTTAACCATTTTCATCAACCAAATAAAATTTATTATAAATGAATTTAAGTTTCAGAAATAGAATCGCCTTGCACTATATGATTGCCACAGCCATTATTGTTGCGGTTGTTTTTAGTGTGGTCTTTTTTGTGGTTCAGGAAACCGTTTATCATAATTTGGACAACGATCTTACTTATGAAGCGGAAAAGCATACTGATGAAATTAAAATATTGGGTGACAGCATACAGTTTATAAATAAAGCGGAATGGGAAGAAATTGAGCATCGGGAAATTCAGGTAAATCCTGTTTTTATACAGATTTTTGATAAAAACGGAAATTTGATGGACAAATCTCCCAACTTAAAAGGCGATGAACTTCCGTTTAGAAAACAAGAACAGTTTGGCGGACATTTTAATGAAAACTTAAATAAAAAACCCATTCGTCAAATCCAAATTCCTATCGAACAAAATGGCAAAATTAAGGGTTATGTTGTTGCGGCAATGTCTTTGGAATCCTCAAATATGGTATTTCTGAAATTAAAAAACGTGCTGATAATTTCCTATTTGTTGCTGTTGGCTGGCCTTTATTTTATTTCAAGGTTTTTGGCAGGAAGAAGCATTGTTCCAATTAGAAATATTATTGAAACCACCAACAGAATCACAAAAAATAACCTGAATGAAAGGGTAAATTTGCCAGATCATAAAGATGAATTATTTGATTTGTCATCGAGCATCAACGAGTTGTTGCAACGCATAGAAAATGCCATAGAAAAAGAACGTCAATTTACTTCCGATGCCTCGCATGAACTGCGAACGCCACTGTCATCTCTGCGAGGAACTTTAGAAGTTTTAATCAGAAAACCGCGTGAGCAATTCGAATATGAGGAAAAAATTAAATACAGTCTATCGGAAATCGACCGAATGACCACAATTATTGAGCAATTGTTGTTGTTGGCAAGATTGGATTCAAATTCCAACACAAACAATCTTGTTTCAAATGCAATAATTTACGAATCATTGCCCATTCTTATTGACGAAATTTTATCACGTTATAAAAATGAAATTTCTGCCAAAAACTTGACCTTAGGTTTACAAATGGAAATAACGAAGGACGCTTTGATCCAAAAGTATTATGCCAATTTAATTTTGGACAATATTATTGGCAATGCCATAAAATATTCAACCAAAAAATCAAATCTTCAAATCACTGTTTCGGATGATGAAACAGGAATTATTTGCGAAATAAAGGATGATGGAATTGGTATAAAAAAGGAAGATATCGACAAACTTTTCAATCCTTTTTATCGGTCAGATGCTTTAAATCATAGAGAAATATTTGGGAATGGGCTCGGACTTTCCATAGCCAAAAAGGCTGCGGATGCTATCAATGCAAAACTATTTGTGGAAGGTGAGTTGGGTGTTGGCACTACTGTCACCATTGTATTTTAAGCAAATATTAAGAAAGGGTTTAGAAACTTTTTAGTTTTGGATTTTACATTTGCGAACTATTTACTTACTAAACTTAAAAATAAATGTTAGGAAAAATTATTCAGTATAGCATTCACCATAAACTTATTGTTTTGCTGTTTACTGCAGGGATTGTGGGATTTGGTTTGTATTCCTTATCCAATATTCCAATTGGTGCAGTTCCGGATGTTACCAACAATCAGGTGCAGGTAATTACCACCTCAAGAAATTTGGCGACAGAAGATGTTGAGAAATTTTTGACTTATCCTGTGGAATTGGAAATGGCGAATTTACCGGGCGTTATAGAAATTCGTTCCGTTTCAAAATTCGGATTGTCAGTTGTTACGGTTGTCTTTGAGGATAAAATGGGAACGTATCTTCCGCGTCAGCTGATTGCGGAAAAAATAAAAAGTGCCGAAGAAAAAATTCCGGCCGGATTTGGAACGCCATTTATGGGGCCAGTTTCAACCGGTTTGGGTGAAATTTATCAATATATTATTGATGTAGATCCAAAATATAAAGACCAATATTCCCTTTCAGATATCAGAACCATCCAGGATTGGACGGTAAAACGTCAACTATCCGGAATTCCCGGTGTGGTTGAAGTGAATACCTGGGGCGGCCATTTAAAACAATATGAAGTTGCCATAAATCCCGAGCGATTGCGTGCATTGCAAATCTCCATTTTTGATGCATTCACTGCTTTGGAAAAAAATAACAGCATCGCAGGTGGCGGCTATATTGAAAAAGTAAATGAAAGTTATTTTATTCGGGGTGAAGGACTGGTTGGTTCTATTGAAGATGTTGAAAATATTGTGATTGTTACCAGAGAAGGTATTCCGGTTTACATCAAAGATATCGCCTCCGTTGGTTTTGGTTACGCCAATCGTTTTGGCGCCATAACAGGAAATGGAGAAGGAGAGAAAGTTTTAGGACAGGTAATGATGTTAAAAGGCGCAAACTCTAGTGCGGTTATTGAAGCCGTCATTCAACGGGTTTCGGAAATACAGCAAACATTGCCTCCGGGAATTTCCATCAATCCTGTTTTGGAAAGAAGCGAATTGATCGCAAAAACAACGTTTACCATTGCGGAAAACCTGATTTTGGGTTGTTTAATCGTCATTTTTGTGGTGGTTTTATTGTTGGGAAATTTACGGTCGGGATTGGTTGTCGCCTCTGTAATTCCGCTCACGTTGCTTTTTGCGTTGTCATTGATGTATCTTTTTGGGGTTGATGCCAACTTAATGAGCCTTGGCGCCATAGATTTTGGGATTATTATTGATGGTGCTGTTATTATCGTTGAATTTATAGCGTTTAAAATAACGAGCCAGCGCGCCAATTTGATGGCGCTTCCGAAAAATGAAAGACAAGGTTTAATCGATAAAATTACGTATCAAGGTGCTTCAAAAATGATGAATTCAGCAGTTTTTGGGCAGTTGATTATTATCATCGTTTTTATTCCCATTTTATCTTTGGTAAATGTGGAGGGTAAAATGTTTAAGCCAATGGCATTGGTATTTTGTTTTGCGCTCATCGGCGCTATGCTATTATGTTTTACCTATATTCCGGTGATGGCTTCTTTATTTATAAAGCCTTCAAATACAGAGAAAAAAACCATTTCATCGCGGTTAATTTCATTTCTTGTTGAGAAATATCAACCAACCATTTCATGGGCATTAAGAAAGAAAAAATTGGTTTTATCCATGTCGTTTGGATTATTGGCAGTAACAGCATTGCTTTATAATTCTATGGGCGGGGAATTTGTTCCAACGCTTGATGAAGGCGATTTTGTGATTCAGCCGGTGCTTAAAACCGGAACTTCTTTAACAAAAACCATTGAAGCCACCACGCAAATGGAAAAAATATTAATGAAATTTCCTGAGGTTGATCAAGTGGTAAGCCGTATTGGCGCTGCTGAAATACCTACAGATCCTATGTCTATGGAAGAAAGTGACGTCATCATCAAATTAAAACCAAAAAGTGAATGGGTTTCTGCCAAAACGAAGGATGAATTGGCTGATAAATTTAAAGAAGCTTTGTCTGAAATTGCCGGCATTGATTATGAATTTACCCAGCCAATTGAAATGCGTTTTAACGAATTGATTACCGGTGTGCGTGCCGATTTGGCCATCAAAATATTTGGGGAAGATTTGGATTTGCTTTACAAAAAAGCCTTAGAAGTTGAAAAAGCCATTAAAAATGTGGAAGGCGCCGCAGATATTTCTGTAGAAAAAACAGCCGGATTACCGCAAATGTCTGTAAAATATAACCGTCAAAAAATCGCCAAATACGGATTGAATATCCAGGATCTTAACAAAGTGATTACGATGGGTTTTGCCGGTATGCCGGCAGGGACTGTTTTTGAAGGAGAAAAGCAATTTGATTTGGTGATTCGTTATGATGATGCTCATCGCAAAGATATAGACAATATTGAAATGGCTTCGGTAATGTTACCTAATGGAACCAGATTGCCATTAATCGAATTTGCTGAAATAAGTTATACCAAAGGTCCGGCAAAAATATCTCGGGACAATACAAAAAGACGCATTGTGGTTGGCGTAAATGTTCGTAACCGCGATTTGGAATCGGTGGTAAAAGACGTTCAGCAAATTATTGAACGTGATGTAAAACTTCCTGTTGGTTATACCATAAGTTACGGCGGACAGTTTGAGAATTTGCGCACGGCATCGGCCAGATTAAAAGTGGCAGTTCCGATTGCATTGGTGCTTATTTTTGTATTGCTTTATTTCGCCTTCGATTCCGTAAAAGAAGCCTTAATTATTTACAGTGCTATTCCCTTATCAGCCATTGGTGGCGTATTTCTGCTTTATTTAAGGGGAATGCCTTTCAGTATTTCCGCAGGAGTTGGGTTTATTGCCTTGTTTGGTATTGCAGTTTTGAACGGAATTGTTTTAATAGAAGAGTTTAAAGAATTGAAAGCACACGGTATTATCAATATTAACAAGCGTATTTTGATGGGCACAAAAAACAGATTAAGACCGGTTTTACTTACGGCTGCCGCGGCCGCACTTGGTTTTTTGCCGATGGCGATTTCAACATCGGCAGGGGCAGAGGTGCAGCGGCCTTTAGCGACGGTGGTTGTTGGCGGATTAATTTCGGCAACCGCGTTAACACTTATTGTATTGCCAATTTTATATGCTATGTTCGACAGAAAAGGACATCCACCTAAAATTAAAGTCAAAAAGCAGGCATTTACCATGTTGGCAATTTTGTTAATACCTGTTTTTGGTATTTCACAAAGTAAAGTGGTTACTTCAGAACAAGCGGTGCAAATGGCACTAAAAAACAACAATGCGTTGCAAGCTTCCGCTCAAAAAGTGAACCAGTCCAAACAGTTGGTGGGCAGCGCTTTTAATATCGATAAAACGCAGGTTTATTACAATGATGATGAAAGTAATATTGCAGAGAACGGACTTCCGCTTAAAGTTTTTGGCATCAGCCAGTCCATCATGTTTCCAACCATTTACGGGGCGCAGCGGAAAGTGGAAAAGCAAAAAGCAGCATTGTCTTCACAGAAATATAAAATTGATGAAAGATTGCTGACAAAGGAAGTTTATCAAGCCTATTATACGGTTGTTTTTAATAATAATTTGGTGAAACAATTCACATATTTAGACAGTTTATACGGACAATTTTCACGGGCTGCTAACAGACGATTTGAAGTAGGTGAAACCAATTTATTGGAAAAACTGACTGCGGAAACCAAGCAAAAGGAAATTTCTTTGCAACTTTCGCAAAGTAAGGAAAGTGTTCGTAAAGCAACGACGTTTTTGCATCAATGGATTCAATCAGATTCTCTTTATGTTGTTGAAGAAAGTGAAATGCCGCGATTAAAACTTCAGGAATGGAGCATAAATGAACATCCCGGATTGCAGTATTTTGAGGCTTCAAAAAACTTGTCGAAAACACTGCTTTCATTGGAAAGACAGCGATTATTACCCGATTTACAATTTTCTGTTTTTCAGGGAACAAATAACGGGTCGAACGCAAAACAGTATGCGGGTTTTGAGGCCGGTGTTGCCATTCCTTTATGGTTTGGTGCAAATAAAGCGAAAATAAACGCTGCCAAAACCGAAACAATCATTGCCGAAAACGACTATGAAAACTATAAAATAATGCTTCAGGCAAGCTATCAGGGCTTATTGTCCGATCTCAAGAAATTTGAAGAAGCAGTAAACTATTATGACCAAACCGGTAAAAAATTATCGAATGCATTGACTTCCAATGCATCAAAAGCGTTTAAAAGCGGTCAAATCGATTTTCTTCAATATGTGCAACTTTTGGAAAGTGCTAAAAATATAGAAATCAGTTATTTACAAAATATTCATGCCTATAACAGCACTATTTTAGAATTAAACTATTTAACCAAATAATCATGAAAATAATGTTTAAGATATTTAATAATCATTTAAGATTGAAAGGAACACTTGTGTTGCTTTTGGTAATCTTGGCTTCCTGTAATTCTAAAAATCCATCAGAAGCAGCTGAAACAAACCCTTCGGAAAATATGGATTCTGATACCATCACCATCACAGAATCTCAATTTATCGCTTCAAATATGGCTTTAGGAAAACTCACTTTGCAAGCTTTTGGTACTTCTATAAAAGCGAACGGAATGTTTGATGTTCCGCCGGAAAATAAAGCTTCAGTAAGTGCTTATTTCGCAGGATATGTAAAAAATATTTCCCTATTGCCCGGTGATGCAGTGAAAAAAGGCCAAGTATTATTTACTATTGAAAATCCGGAATACGTTCAGGTGCAGCAGGATTTTTTAGAAGCAAAAGGACGTTTAAACTATTTAAAGTCGGATTATGAAAGGCAAAAATTGTTGCTGGATGACCAAGTGACTTCCAAAAAGAATTTTCTCAAAGCAGAGACGGAATATACCGTTACGTTGGTGCAATTTCAGTCGTTAAAAAAGAAATTAAGCTTAATGAATATCAACGCCAATGCGTTAACAGGCGAAAATATAAGGGCTGTGATCAGTGTTTTTGCGCCAATATCAGGTTATGTAACTTCCGTGGAAACCGGCAAAGGAAAGTTTTTAAATCCTTCTGATGTGGCTATGACCATAACCAATATCGACCATTTGCATATAGAATTAAAGATTTTCGAAAAAAACCTGCCGTTGGTAAAAGTGGGACAAATCATAAGAATCAAGCTTCAAAATGTGGATAAGAATAGGTATGAAGCCAAAGTTCATTTGGTAAATAAAGCCATAAATATTGAAAATAGAACCATTGATGTTCACGGAGATTTGATAAATGAAGAAGACGTAAAACTTTTTGCGCCCGGCATGTATGTGGAAACAGAAATTTTAACGGGTACTGAAAAAATGCTCGCTTTGCCACAAGAAGCAGTGGCGAATATTGAGAATGACTTTTTTGTACTGGTAAAACAAAATGCAACTTCATTTAAAAGAATGCCGGTTAAAATTGGTGCAACCGATAATGGTTTTGTGCAAATTATCAATGCTGAAGATTTTGATCCGAATACAGAATTCTTAACGAAAGGTGCTTTTAATTTAATTTCAGAATAAGCCATGAACTTAGAAAAAGCAATACAAACAGAAATAGATACCGCATTTCTTTACCACCAAATGGTGAAACTTTCGGAAGATGAAGAATTGAAAATATTTTATGGTGAAATGGCTGCGATAGAAAACAGGCACGTAGAAAAATTCTACGCCAAAATAGCCGATTATAATCCTAATTTTAAGCTGGCTGGCCCATCACTCAGGGCAAGAATCATTGCCAATTTGGGAAAAAGGTTTGGCGCTAACATTATTTTAAGCACGCTTACCAACACTGAAAAAAGTATGTCTTTGGCCGCTTTGAATAAAAAACAAAAAAATAAAGAACCCATAATTGGAAGCGAGGCGCGGCATTTTAACATTCTTAAATCGATGGAATCCTTTACGGGTGAAGGCATAGGAAAAATTGAGGGAAGACACAGAACCGTTGGTGGTAACGCATTAAGAGCCGCAGTTTTAGGCGCTAATGACGGATTGGTTTCCAACCTGAGTCTGGTGATGGGCGTTGCCGGGGTAACGATGGAAGGCAATGGCGTTTTGATTGCCGGATTGGCAGGATTAATCGCAGGCGCAATTTCCATGGCTTTGGGCGAATGGATTTCCGTAAGAAGTTCTCAAGAACTTTATGAACGCCAAATAGAACTCGAATTTGAGGAAATAGAAAACAATCCGGAAGAAGAAAAACAAGAGCTGATTCTTTTGTATCGTGCCAAAGGTTTTAGTGAAGAAGAAGCCACAAATGCCGTCACACAAATTTGGGATGATCCGGAAAAGGTAAAACAAGTGCTTGTAACGGAAGAATTGGGCATCAATCCTGATGAATTGGGCGGTTCGGCTTGGGAAGCAGCTTTTGCTTCTTTTTTCCTTTTTTTAATAGGAGCCATTATTCCGGTATTTCCGTTCTTTTTTGCAAATGGATTTAACGCCATCATTTACAGTGCCATTGCGAGCACTTTCGGTTTATTTGGAATAGGTGCGGCAATTACCCTAATTACAGGAAAATCATTTGTGAAATCGGGACTCCGACAAGTGTTGTTTGGTTTGGCGGCAGCGGCCGTAACATTTGGAATCGGACATTTAATTGGTGTATCAATTGCAGGTTAAAGCCCTAATAAAAATATTAAAAGTTAAAATAACAAACAACGTATAATAAATAACAAACAAAATATTATGAACGAAGCGCATTTTCATTTGGTGGTCAATCATTTGCCGATAATTGGCATTTTAATTGGAATATTGGTTTTGCTCACTGGTTTTTTATTGAAAAAAACGGAAGTAAAAGTTACTGCTCTTGGCATTTTTGTTTTCAGTGCTTTGGCTTCAATCGCTGCTTTTTATTCGGGGGAAGGTGCTGAAGAAATTGTGGAGAATATATCTGGGATAAGCGAAACTTTAATCAATCAGCATGAAGAATCTGCTGAATTATTTTTTACGGTAATTTTAATTTTAGGAGGCGTTTCATTGGTAAATATGTTTTTGGAAATAAAAAAAATAAAATTTGCCAGCTACGGATTTATTTTGGTGATTTTAATTTCATTGGCAGCTGGCTTTTTGGCTCAAAGTGTAGGGACCACCGGTGGGGAAATACGGCACACAGAAATAAGAAATGACGCTAATTCGATTCAGGTTTATACAGAAGGTGATCACGATGGGGATTAACAACTATTTTCTTCTGTTGGTGCGATTTTTTACTTCGTGAATGAAAGAATTTATTGGTAACAAAGGCATGAGCGAGACGCTCGCGAAAGCAAAAAAGCTTCGTAACGAATTTTGATAAATTAATTAAAAAAAATGCTAGGATTCTAGTCTGTTTCTTCTTAAAATTGTGCTCACTATGGAAGAAAAATCATTAAAAATTTATAAATCGCTTTTTTATATGAATTTAGATTCGCTAAAAAATTTAATTCAGGAAGAAAGAGATTTGCATTTAACATTTCCCATACCCAAAGAAATTGCCTATCCGGAACCATACGTAAAATTGACCGCTTTTGATATTTTAAGAATGAAAATCGATATTTGGGCAAGGGTTAAAAATAATGAAGATTTAAAAATATTAACTGGTTTTTTACCAGATAAAATTTTTACTAGAGCCTTGGAATGCAAGGAATATTTAGACGCTAAATTTCCGGATTTTAAAGCTGATTTTGAGTATGAAAAACACCGTAATTTGATGCTGGATTTTTATGCCGATAAAAATTATATTGGCGAAGATGCCTTTAATGATTATATAAATCAAGGGTTTGAAAGTTCGGATTTGAAATTGGTAAATGCGGCAATGGCAAGAAATGAAGCGCTGGTGATTGATTTGTTAAAAAGAGGTGCCGACCCAACGGTTGATATTTTTAACCGCGATGCGATGATTGATTTAGTGGGTTATTTGGTGAACAAAGAAAGTTTGTGTTTTTCGGACTACAATTTCCTGTTGATGTCTGATTTTAATCAATACAAATCTAATAAGATAATTAGAGGTTTGTCCGTTTTATATGCAGCAGCAAGCACCGCCAAAATGTTGCTTCTTATTGGGTTTTATAAGGAAGGTGAATAAAGTATCCTATTTTTTTACAAAAAGTACGGTTTTACCGTAATTTATACCAAAATTTTATTAAGAATTTTGTGACATAAAAATTGATGTCATGGATAAAAAAATAAAAAACACAATTAAAGAGATTTTAACGTATTTGTCAAAATTTAAAGATGCAAAAGGAAATGAACCAGATGTTGTTATAGTTGCTGTTCTGATTGAGAAATACTGTAATCTTTATGTGGAAGGATTGAATAATCCCAAAAGGTAGCAAGAGTTTAATGCTTGAAATACCGAACGGAAATTTTTGGTTAATTGTATTTGCGTTAACGATTGAACGGTTTGTTTGAGCTCTTTTTTTGTTTTTCACAAAAAAAAGCGAGCCGTGAAAGCGTGACCCGATAGGGAACGCCCACCAAAAAAGATTTTGAAGTCGCAATTTTTTAACATCTTTTAAAAACTGCCGGATTTATAACTTTGTGTTTTAACAAAACTTTCTCATTTCTTTTAATGGGTTGATTTCTATTTGCAATATGCTAAAAATTAACTTGTTAACGGTATAATTTTTCACGTTATATTTTTTAACTTATTGAGAAGCATCATTTTCTATCCTTAATCCCAGGGATTTTTAAAATAAGGTTTAATCACTATCTTTGTTGATTATTAACAAATTAAAAAAATCAGAATTATGGGAATATTTATTTTTTTAGGAATTGTTGTTGCGTTGGCTGTTTGGTTAATGGCAATTTACAACGGACTGGTAGGTTTTAGAAACAACCGGGAAAATGCCTTTGCCGATATTGACGTGCAATTAAAACAGCGTCACGATTTAATTCCGCAACTTTTGGGCGCGGTTAAAGGTTATATGGAACACGAACGCGGTACTTTGGAAGCCATCACAAACGCAAGATCAAGGGCAATGAATGCCGGAACAATTAACGAAAAAATTGCTGCTGAACAAGAATTGGGCGCTGCATTGAAAGGATTAAGCATTCAGGTTGAGGCGTATCCGGATTTAAAAGCAAGTCAGAATTTTATGCAATTACAGACAGAAATTTCAGACATTGAAAACAAATTGGCTGCCGTAAGACGTTATTTTAACGCCGCAACAAAAGAACTTAATATTGCTGTTCAAAAATTTCCGAATAATATTTTTGCCGGAATGTTTGGCTTTAAAACCGAACCAATGTTCGATTTAGGCGTTGAAGGAAGAGCACAAATGGACGTGGCTCCTGAGGTTAAATTTTAAGCAGTGGCATTTGTAGGAATTCAGACCCAAATAAAAAGAAACAACAGAAAATCTGTGCTTCTTTTAATTGCATTTCCTTTATTGGTTTTGGCAGCCGTATTTGCCGTGGTTTATTTTACCACTTATGACGCTTATGGAAATCCGAGTCCGGAATTGTCGATGGATAAGTTTTTACAGGCGGTTCCGTTTGTGACCACGATTGTTTTTGTGTGGTTTCTGATCGCTTATTTTGCCCATGGAAAAATGATTGCTATGGCAACGGGTGCAAAACCGCTGGAACGAAAAGAAAATATGCGGGTTTATAATTTGGTTGAAAATCTTTGCATGAGCGTGGGTATGAAAATGCCCGCGGTGCATATTATTGAAAGTGATGCTTTAAATGCTTTTGCAAGCGGCCTGCAAGAAAAAAACTACACGGTAACACTTACGCGTGGCATTATTGATAAACTAAACGATGATGAGCTGGAAGGCGTAATTGCACACGAGTTGATGCACATTCGCAATAAAGATGTGCGTTTGTTGGTGGTTACCATTGTTTTTGTGGGTATTTTTTCTTTTGTGGTTCAAATAGCTTTTCGCAGTTTTTTATATGGCGGAATGGGTAGTAGACGAGACAATAAAGATTCGGGGAAATTGATGATCGTCATTTTAGCGGTTTCTTTGATCGCGTACTTAATTTCGATGTTGTTTAAGTTTTCTTTAAGCCGGTCAAGAGAATATATGGCCGACAGCGGGGCCGCAGAAATGACGCGAAAACCTTGGGCATTGGCTTCAGCTTTGAAAAAAATATCGGTAAATCACCATATTTCCCAAGTAAAAACGGAAGAAGTGCAGCAAATGTTTATTGAAAATACGCCGCAAGATACATCGGCAAGTTTGTTTGGTGGTCTAAAAGGCTTATTTTCAACGCATCCGCCTATTGAAAAACGAATTCAGTTTTTAGAGCAATTTTAACAAAAAAAATATTTTTGTATTATAAAAAATTATTATCTTTGACGTGTTGAGTTTCATAGCCTCAACATCTTTTTCATAGCAATTTTCCACCTCTTCCTTAGAGGTGGTTTTTTTTGATCAAATGCTAGATGAATTTTTTAAACAAGCGGTAATCAGTTTGGCGTATTTTTCTGATTTTGATGCATAAACCCCGCTTTCAAAACGACTTTTTTTTAAAAGATTTTTTTGTATAGCTAAAACTTTTGGATTTGCTAAAATTTTAGAATACTTCCAAAAATATGGAAACATAATAAATACCGGTTAATATAAACACAACTCCGGCCATAGTGCGCATTATTTTTTCAATTTTAGTTATTTTGGTGTAAAAAGAGCCAACACTACTGGCTGTAAAAGCCAATAAATAAGTAAACAGCAATACGGGCAATCCGGTTCCGAAAGCAAAAATGATGGGTAAATACAAGCCGTCAATGCTAGCAATGGTCATTGGAATTAGCATTCCGAAATACAATGCGCCACTATACGGACAAAACGCCAAGGCAAAAACAGCGCCTAGTAAAAAGGAGCCCAATAAGCCTTTATGCTGAAATTTTTCCGACAGTTTTTCTGTAAAATTCGATTTTCCGAAGAAATTCAAGCGAATTACATTCAGCATTACCAATCCGATCACAATAAGCAGCGGACCTAAATATTTTTCGCCATTCTGGCTAAAAAATCGCGCGATATGAAATTTGCTTGCGCCAAAAAATAAAATGAGTCCTATGGTTGTATAGGAAAAGGCTCTGCCAAGCGAATATAAAATGCCACTTAAAAAAACTTTCTTTTTACTGGCAATATTTTTAGAAATATATGCCGTAGCGGTAATGTTTGTGGCAAGCGGACACGGACTTATGGCGGTCATCAGTCCCAGCACAAATGCCGACAAAACAGGAATATTGTTATTTTCTAAAAGCGATTGCAAAAAATCCATCTAGATGTTTTTAAGCTGCACAACTATTGTTTGTTTTAACTCATCAGAAAAAGTTTTTTGGTCGGTACCTTTCATAAAAGCAAAATTGGTTAAATCCACATGTTTTTCCTTCCCGTCTTTTATTACGTTTAAAAATAGTGCAGTTCCTGTGGCTTCAAATTTTTCAGCAAATTTTTCATTTTCTGCTTTATCGACATTCACAATTTTAAAAACAATTTTTCCGCTTTTTAATTCCTTTGCAAAATAGGTATCTAACGTATATTTTGTATTTGTCTCAATGGCTTTACAGGTCATACACCTGTTTGTGGAGTGAAAATCAATCACCTCAATTACATTTTTAGTTACTTGTTTTTCATCTGTTTTGTTTTGTGCATTTCCTGTGCAGGAAAATAAAAACAGACTCAAAATAATTGTTGATAGAATGCTAAGCTTTTTCATTTTTTATGATTTAAATGGTTATAAAATTAGGTTAAATAAATATCCGGAAATGACAATACATATGGTTATCACTCCGAAGAAAATACCGATTAATTTAAGGGTCATTACTTTTTTAAGCAAAGTGGCTTCAGGTATTGAAAGTCCAACAGTAGCCATCATAAAAGCGATTGCAGTTCCCAAAGGAATTCCTTTCGCCACAAAAACCTGAATAACCGGCACAATGCCTGCTGCATTGGCATACATTGGAACTGCCACTATAACCGCCAAAGGAACTGTCCACCAGGCGCCACTTCCCAAATAAGTGGCGAAGAAATTTTCGGGAACAAAACCGTGCATTGCGGCACCAATGCCAACACCAATAATAATATAGATCAAAACACCTTTTACAATATCCCAGGCACTTTTGGTAATCTCAGGCAAACGTTGCCTGAATGTTCTTTTTTCTTCTTCGTATATTGCACTTGATATTTGTGCATTTGCCAAAACACTTTTCACCCAATCGGTCAAAAGCGGTTCTAATTTGAATTTTCCCAATAACCAGCCGCCAAAAGTTCCCAATAAAATACCGGAAAGGGCATAAATTAAGGTGACTTTTACACCAAATAGGCCAAGAAACATGGCTATGGCCACTTCATTTACCAAAGGAGAAGTTATCAAAAAAGAAAAAGTAACCCCCAAAGGAATTCCCCCGTGAACAAAACCTATGAACAGCGGAACAGAGGAGCAGGAGCAAAAAGGCGTAATTGCCCCAAAAATGGAGGCAAAGAAATATTCGAGTCCGTACAGTTTTTTGCGGTTGAGGTAATTTTTTAGTTTTTCAATGGGAAAGTACGTGTTTACAATACCCATTAAAAAAACAATCACAAACAGCAATATTAAAATCTTGATGGTGTCGTAAACAAAAAAATTAAGCGATTTACCTAAATGCGTTTCTGCTTTAATGCTAAAAACGGTGTAAATTAACCAATCTGCCAATTTTTGAGCCCAATCAAACATAGGTTTATTTTAGCAACAATTAGTGTCAGAACAGCCGCAATCAGAGACAGATGAATCTTTTTTTTGTGAACTGTCCAGTAATAGCGCAGTGATTTCTGCTTTTGAGGGAACGCGTCCTTTAATTTTAATTTCATTGTTAATCACTACGGCAGGCGTCGACATCACGTTATATTTCATAATTTCCATAATATCTTCCACCTTTTCAATAGTGGCGTCAATATTATTTTCGGTGATAACTTCTTGCACTGCGGCGGTAGTTTGTTTGCATTTCGGACAGCCGGTTCCCAGAATTTTTATGTTCATGCTCATTTTTTTAGGTTTTTATTTAAGTAATTTATTGGCTAGAAAACAAATATTTTGCGCGTTCCCACTAAAAAGTGGTCGGGCTTTCCGTTGCAATCTTTTTTAATTGCCGAAAAGGCAATTAAAAAAGTATTTCCACTACAATCCCTAACGCAAATTGATTTACGATTTACGATTTTGGATTTACGAAAATACCTATTCAAATGGTAACCATAACAAAATTGAGCCCTTTGCGGTTAAATGAAATTTTCTTAATAATTCCTTTTCAGCTTTTTTAAGAACTTATTATAAAAATATGAATGTTCTTATTACATTCGACTTTCATTCAAAAACATCATTCAAAAAAACCTTGAAACAATGCTTTTGCAGTTTTCCAGTTTTCTTTATTGATGCAGTATTTTATTTTGGGCGGATTTACTTCACCCTGAATCAAACCTGCATTTTTCAATTCTTTTAAATGTTGGGAAATGGTCGACTGTGCCAAAGGAAATATATCCACCAAATCGCCCGTAAAACAGCACGATTGGTTTTCCAAATGCTTTAAAATTGCAATGCGCGTAGGATGCCCCAAAGCTTTGGCAAAACGTGCCAATTGTTGGGCATTGGCTTTAACAACAATATTTTCAGTGGTATTTTTCATTTCCAATCGTAAATTTACGATTGACGATTGGAATTAAAGATGATGGATATCAGTTTTAGCTATTTTTTTTCGACTAATAATAATATGAAGTTTAAGATATTGAATATCAGTTATTAATTTTTTTTACTTTTAATATTTAATATCTGATATTCTTTCGCTGAAATATTTTTTCTTCAGCCAAAAAGAAACCCTCACCAATAAAATTAAGGCAGGCACTT
>JAVVEF010000062.1:0-16237 GCA_032251275.1 Lutibacter sp. | reverse complement strand
TCCTTATTAGCGGTGGCAAATGTAATCCCTTTTATTATTGCTAAACAACTTTTTTATGCCCTTTTTTTTGAGAAAAATTAATTTAATTTTTACCCTGCTGAAATTGTGCGAATTACATTTCAAAATATCCTGGAAAATTTGAAATAATCATACGCCTTTAGCTTCCTGTAAAAACCAGGTTAGGCTATCCATGTAATAAGGTGTAAAAAAATATCCTGGAAAATTTGAAATAATACAATGCCTTTAGCTTCCTGTACAAACCAGGTTAGGCTATCCATGTAATAAGGTATAAAAAAATATCCGAGTTATATGGTTACTGCAGCAATTGCGTTAGGGATTGAAGTGGAAATCCTTTTTTGAAGCTCTTTTGCTTGAAAAAAGATTGCAACGAAAAGCCCGACCCTTGCGGTAACGCCCAAAATAACAAGCCACAAAATGCTGTGGTAATTAAAATTGAACCAAATAATTTAATGTTTATTTGTAAAAAAGCTACAGTTAATAACACGAAACGTATTGCTAAACTGATACTTTTCCAATATCTTTGCTGCTTTAATAAAAATAGCATGATTCAAATAACTTTGCCGGACGGCTCAATAAAAGAATTTCAAAAAGGAAGCACTCCGATGGATGTGGCCATAAGCATCAGCGAGGGATTCGCCAGAAACGTGATTTCTGCACAATTTAATGGAAAAACAGTTGAAGTTTCAACGCCGTTAAATGAAAACGGAAGTTTAATTCTTTATACTTTTGATCAAGAAGAAGGGAAAAAGGCATTTTGGCATTCATCTGCCCACTTAATGGCGCAAGCGATTACTTCATTTTATCCTGACGCTAAATTAACAATCGGTCCCGCCATAGACAATGGCTTTTATTATGATATCGATTTAGGGGAAGAAGTTATTTCCGATAAAGATTTTCAGCAGATAGAACAAAGGATGTTGGAAATGGCGCGAGGAAAACATGAGTTTAAATTGCGTGAAGTTTCAAAAGAAGATGCCTTAAATTATTATAAAAGTCAGAACAACCAATATAAAGTTGAATTGATTGAAAACTTAACTGATGGTGAAATCACTTTTTGCGACCACTCAGATTTTACTGATTTATGCCGGGGCGGACATATTCCGAACACCGGCTTAATCAAAGCTGCCAAAATTATGAGCGTGGCAGGAGCTTACTGGCGCGGTGATGAAAAAAACAACCAGCTTACCCGTGTATACGGTATTTCGTTTCCTAAACAAAAAATGCTTACTGAGTATTTGGAATTGCTGGAAGAAGCGAAAAAAAGGGATCACCGAAAATTAGGAAAAGAACTGGAATTGTTTACTTTTTCAGCAAAAGTTGGACAAGGATTGCCACTTTGGTTGCCTAAAGGAGCCATATTACGTGACAGATTAGAACAGTTTTTGAAAAAAGCACAAAAAAAAGCCGGTTATGAAATGGTGATTACGCCGCATATCGGACAAAAAGAATTGTATGTTACATCGGGACATTATGCGAAATATGGTGCAGACAGTTTTCAGCCAATTCATACCCCAAAAGAAGGCGAAGAATTTATGCTAAAACCTATGAATTGTCCGCATCATTGTGAAATTTACAACGACAAACCATATAGTTATAAAGAATTGCCAAAACGTTTTGCCGAATTTGGCACTGTTTACAGGTATGAGCAAAGCGGCGAATTGCACGGATTAACCCGTGTTAGAGGTTTTACCCAGGATGATGCGCATATTTTTTGTACGCCGGATCAATTAGACGGCGAATTTAAAGCCGTAATTGATCTTGTGTTATATGTGTTCAAATCGTTGAGTTTTGAGAATTTTACAGCCCAGGTTTCCTTACGTGACAAAGAAAACAGGGACAAATATATTGGCAGCGACGAGAATTGGGAAAAAGCCGAAAACGCCATCATTAATGCTGCAACAGCAAAAGGATTGGATTTTAAAATTGAATACGGTGAAGCTGCATTTTACGGTCCGAAATTAGATTTCATGGTGAAAGATGCGCTGGGAAGAAGCTGGCAGCTGGGAACCATTCAGGTAGATTACAATTTACCGGAAAGATTTGACTTAACTTATAAAGGAGCCGATAACCAATTACACAGACCCGTGATGATTCACAGAGCGCCATTTGGTTCTATGGAACGATTTATAGCGGTTTTACTGGAACACACAGGCGGTAAATTCCCGCTTTGGCTAACTCCGGAACAGGTTATCATATTGCCAATCAGTGAAAAATATCAAATATATGCCGAAAA
This sequence comes from Lutibacter sp., assembly GCA_032251275.1. Lineage (GTDB taxonomy): Bacteria > Bacteroidota > Bacteroidia > Flavobacteriales > Flavobacteriaceae > Lutibacter. The sequence goes on along the minus strand of JAVVEF010000062.1, from coordinate 13,983 downwards.
AGTTTTAAATTTGTTAGAAAATGCCGACATTCGCGCCCTTGTAGATAAACGAAATGAAAAAACCGGCAGAAAAATCAGAGATGCCGAAATGAATAAGATACCGTTTATGCTGATTGTAGGGGAACAAGAAGAGAATGACGGCACGGTTTCTGTAAGAAAACAAGGCGATGGTGATATGGGTTCATCAACAATAAATGAGTTCATTTCATTAATAAATAAAGAAGTTAACAGTACATTAGAGCAATTTTAAGTTTAATTTAAATTATAAAGTCATAGCGTTAAGTAGAAATAAAGGTCAAAGAAAGCCTTGGAGAGTTGTAAAAGAAGATCTGCATAGAATTAATGAAAAAATTACCTATGTTGATGAAGTTCGTTTGGTAGGAGACAATGTGGAAATAGGCGTTTACCCTATTGCACAGGCAAGAGAACTTGCGAAAGAGTTGGAATTGGATTTGGTTGAAATATCGCCAAAAGCTGTTCCTCCGGTATGTAAAATCACCGATTATAAGAAATTTCTTTACGAACAGAAAAAACGAGAGAAAATTCAGAAAGCCAAAGCTACTAAAGTTGTTGTTAAAGAAATTAGATTTGGCCCAAATACGGATGAACACGATTTTGAATTTAAAAAGAAACATGCCATTTCCTTTTTAAAAGAAGGCGCAAAACTAAAAGCATTTGTATTTTTTAAAGGAAGATCCATCATCTATAAAGATCAGGGACATATTTTATTGTTAAGATTGGCCCAGGAAGTTGAAGAATATGGTAAAGTTGAACAAATGCCAAAATTAGAAGGGAAACGTATGATTATGTACATTTCGCCTAAAAAGAAATAAAAACACTGAAATAAATCTCAGTTTTAAGATAATAAGCAAGATAAAAAAAGTAGAAAGATGCCTAAAATGAAAACAAAATCTAGTGCCAAAAAGCGTTTTAAGCTTACCGGCTCTGGACAAATAAAAAGAAAACACGCTTTTAAAAGTCATATTTTGACCAAAAAGTCTAAGAAACGTAAATTAAAGTTAACGCATTCTGGTTTGGTTCACACCGCAGATAAAGCTAACATTTTACAACAACTAACTTTAAAATAATAAAGTTAAAAGGGAATTTAATTATTAACCATGGAGTAGTGCCTATTTAAGTGCAAACTTTGCCGCCTACTACAAAAAAACAAATGAATTATGCCAAGATCAGTAAATTCAGTTGCCTCAAGAGCTCGAAGAAAAAAGATATTGAAGCAAGCAAAAGGTTACTTCGGACGTAGAAAAAACGTTTACACAGTAGCTAAAAACGCGGTTGAAAAAGGAATGTTATATTCTTACAGAGACCGTAAAAACAAAAAGAGAAGTTTCCGCGGATTGTGGATTCAGCGTATTAACGCCGGAGCACGCCAATACGGAATGTCTTACTCTCAGTTTATGGGAAAACTTAAAGCTAACAATATCGAATTGAACCGTAAAGTTCTTGCCGATTTAGCGATGAACAACCCAGAGGCTTTTAAGGCAATTGCAGACAAAGTAAAATAGATTTTTTAATTACTTGCTTATATAAAAAAACTCAAACAACTGTTTGGGTTTTTTTATGCGCCTAATTTCCTATTTATTGTTTACTGTAAGAATAACAAAATAGCTTATATTTGCAAACTTAATTTAACTTGTTGATTATGATTGTTTGGATAATTTTTGTTACGCTTATTCTTGTGTTTTTAGCCCTAGATTTGGGTGTTTTTAACAGGACTCCTCATATCATAAGCACCAAAGAAGCCTCCGTCTGGACCGGAATTTGGGTGTCAATATCCTTTCTTTTTTCTGGCGTTATTTATTGGCTCTATGCTGGAGAAGTTATAGACAATGTTGACAATCTCACCGCAACAGATGCGGTTCTAAAATACATCACCGGCTATTTAATCGAAATTTCGTTAAGCATTGACAATATTTTTGTGATTGCCGTCATATTCGCATCATTCAAAATTCCGTTAAAGTATCAGCACAGGGTGCTATTTTGGGGAATTTTAGGCGCTATCGTTTTTAGGGCATTAATGATATTCTTTGGTGTAATACTGATTAAGAAATTTAGTTTTACAACCTATGTTTTTGGTGTGTTCTTGCTTTTGACCGCTTACAAAATGATGTTTTCAAAGGAAGAAAAATTCCAGCCTAAAAAATCATTTATCTACCGACAAATAAGAAAAATTATTCCGATTACAAGTCATATGCAAGGCGAGCATTTTTTCATTAAATTGAGACACATAACTGCTGCGACGCCACTTTTTATGGCTTTAATTATTATCGAATTTACCGATATCCTATTTGCAATAGACAGCGTACCGGCTATTTTGGCAATTACTTCCGACCCTTTTTTGGTATTTAGTTCCAATATTTTTGCGATTCTCGGATTGCGGTCTATGTATTTCTTCCTGTCAAATATGCTGGTGAAATTCTATTACTTAAAATACAGTTTAATTGCCATCTTAAGTTTTGTGGGCGTAAAGCTTATTTTAATGCATCATTATAAATTTCCTGAATGGTTGTCGCTTTCATTTATTGCGCTAGCTCTTTTAATCGGTATTATAGTTTCCCTTAAACTGACGAAAGAGAAAGAATTTATTGAGGAATAAACTCAAAGCAACTTAAAAAACAAAACCCTCAAAAATGAATTTTGAGGGTTTTGCTTTTATCAATATATTTATACGGCCATTAAAAAACTTCTCCCAATTCTTTAAGCTTTTCAGTATTTTCAGCCAATTTTAAGCCTTCTATAATTCTGTGAATATCACCATTGATGATATTCTGCAAATCGTACATCGTTAGGCCGATTCTATGCTCGGTTACACGACCTTGCGGATAATTATAGGTTCTGATTTTAGCAGATCTGTCTCCAGAGCTCACCATCGTTTTTCGTTTAAGGGAATCTGATTCCTGCTTTTTGGCCAATTCCATTTCATACAACCTTGAGCGTAAAACCTGCATCGCTTTGTCCTTATTCTTATGCTGCGATTTTTGATCCTGGCATTGCGCCACAAGTCCGGTTGGCAAGTGCGTTAAGCGAACCGCAGAATACGTGGTGTTTACCGATTGTCCACCCGGCCCCGATGAACAGAAAAAATCTATTCGCACTTCTTTCATATCAATTTCCACGTCAAATTCTTCAGCTTCCGGCAAAACCATTACAGTGGCGGCTGATGTATGCACACGTCCTTGCGTTTCGGTTTGTGGAACTCGCTGCACGCGATGAACGCCGGCTTCAAATTTTAAATTGCCGTAAACATCTTCTCCTTCAACACTAAAAATGATTTCTTTAAAACCGCCCGATGTGCCTTCACTCATATCAACAACACTTGTTTTCCATCCTCTGTCAGCGCAATATTTGGTGTACATTCTAAACAAATCACCCGCAAAAATACTCGCTTCATCGCCCCCCGTTCCGGCCCTAATTTCCACCATCACATTTTTGGCGTCATCAGGATCTTTTGGAATCAACATAAATTTAATATCTTCCTCCAATTGCGGCAAACGCGCTTCAGCTTCTTCAATCTCTATTTTCGCCATTTCGGTCATATCATCATCAGACCCATCAGCAATAATTTCTTTGGCTTCCGCAATATTTTTTAACAACCCGCGATATTCATCACCCACTTTCATCACTGCGCCTAAGTCCTTATATTCTTTGCTGATTTTAACATAGCGCTTTTGGTCTGAAATAATATCCGGTTGAATAATCAGGTCAGAAACCTCATCGAAGCGTTGTTTTATGATTCTTAATTTATCTAACATTTATTTTTTATTAGTTTGCAAATTTACAACAAATTCTTGATATTTTATTGCGGTGTATTTTAATGTTTTTTTTCAATTAGCATCAACTTTTCCAAGTAAATACTGAAAAATAAATCTAATACTGAGAATATATTGGGCGTTCCCGCTGAAAAAGCGGTCGGGCATTTCACTCCAATCTTTTTATCGGCGAAAAACCGTTAAAAAGTATTTCCGCTTCAGTCCCTAACGCAGATTGAATTAGTAATGAATAATTTCAAAATCTATTAGGTAAGATATTTAAACAAATTTAAGTTAAAAATGAGTAAAAATTTAATACTCAAAAACCCCAAATTCACTTTTGATGGTCAGTTTTTTGGTTTCAGAAGCTTCTACCCTGCCCACAATTTGGGCATCAACATTAAAACTTTTAGAAATAGCGATAATATTTTGGGCGATTTCAGGAGCAACATACAATTCCAATCGATGGCCGCAGTTAAACACTTGATACATTTCTTTCCAATCGGTTTTGCTTTGCTCCTGAATTAATTTAAACAAAGGCGGAACAGGAAACAGATTGTCTTTCACAACGTGCAAATTATCAATAAAATGAAGAATCTTGGTTTGGGCACCGCCACTGCAATGCACCATTCCGTGAATTTCTTTAGAAGTGTATTCGTCCAATATTTTTTTAATGATCGGTGCATAAGTTCTGGTTGGTGAAAGCACCAATTTCCCGGCACTTATTGGCGAATTTTCAACAGCATCAGTCAATTTCATGTTTCCCGAATAAACCAAATCACCAGGAATTGCAGCATCAAAACTTTCAGGATATTTTTCTGCCAAATACTTATGAAAAACATCGTGTCGGGCAGATGTCAATCCGTTAGAGCCCATTCCGCCGTTGTATGCTGTTTCGTAGGTTGCTTGTCCGTAAGAGGCCAATCCAACAATCACATCGCCCGGTTTTATGTTTGCATTGTCAATAACATCGGCTCTTTTCATTCGTGCAGTAACGGTAGAATCCACAATAATGGTTCTTACCAAATCGCCAACATCGGCAGTTTCGCCGCCTGTGGAATGAATTTCAACACCAAATGAGTTTAAATCTTTCAATAATTCTTCGGTTCCGTTTATAATGGCCGAAATCACTTCTCCCGGAATTACATTTTTATTTCTTCCGATTGTTGAAGACAGCATAATATTATTGGTGGCTCCAACACAAATTAAATCATCAATATTCATAATTAACGCGTCTTGCGCAATGCCTTTCCAGACAGAAATATCTCCGGTTTCTTTCCAATAAGTATAAGCCAAAGACGATTTTGTTCCGGCGCCATCGGCGTGCATTATCAAACAATAATCCTTGTCATTGGTTAAATAATCGGGCACAATTTTACAAAACGCCTTCGGAAACAAACCTTTATCCACATTTTTAATGGCATTGTGTACATCTTCTTTTGAAGCCGAAACGCCTCTCAGGCTGTATCTTTTACTGTTTTCTGAACTCATTGTCGATAATTATTGTTGTACTGCAAAAGTAATTTTTCTTTTTTAAAACTGTTGGGTTTTTATCGAAGTAATCAATTTAAAACAGATATTTTTAGGGAAGTTGCTTAAAACAAAAAATCCCGCAAATTGCGGGATTTTTTCTTATCGTCTTGTGATCTTGTTATCGTGTAAATAACAATTCTCTATATTTAGTTAGCGGCCATAGTTCGTCATCAACCATCAATTCCAATTTATCGCAATGATACCTGATTTCATCAAAAAACGGTTTCACTTTTGTGCAATATTCAGCAGCCATTTCTTCCAAATCAGTAATAACATTCGCCTTTTTACGGGCACTAATCATTTCATCTACTTTTAAATGGATGACCTCAATATGTTCCGATATTCCTTTAATCAATTTAATTTGCTCACCTGCATGTTTCTCAAAATCTTCACCGAATATTTCTTTGAGCCCTCTCACATTTTCAATAAGTAAATTTTGGTAACGAACAGCAGTTGGCACTACGTGATTACCGGCAATATCGCCTAAAACACGAGATTCTATCTGAATTCGTTTGGTGTATTCCTCAACTTCAATTTCGTAACGCGCTTCCGTTTCCACTTTACTCATCACGTTCATTTCTTCAAATAACGCGATTGATTTTTTGGAAACTCTTGCTTTTAAAGCTTCCGGAGTTGTTTTGTTGTTGCTTAAACCTCTCTTTTTAGCCTCTTTTTCCCAAGCTTCGCCGTAACCATTTCCTTCAAACAAAACATTTTTTGTTGCTTTGATATATTCTCTCAACACATTGAAAATAGCTTCATCTTTCTTTAAATCCTGACTTTCAATTAATGCATCAACTTCAATCTTAAAGTCTTTCAGTTGTTTGGCCACAACCGTATTTAAAACAGTCATCGGATTTGCACAGTTTGCAAACGAGCCTACCGCTCTAAACTCAAATTTATTTCCGGTAAAGGCAAATGGAGAAGTTCTGTTTCTGTCGGTATTGTCCAATAACACATCAGGAATTTTACCAACAACATTCAATTTAAGGTCGGTTTTTTCTTCAGGAGAAAGTTTCCCGTTGGTTACACCTTCCAATTCTTCCAATACTTTTGTCAATTGTTCGCCAATAAATACCGAAATAATTGCAGGAGGTGCCTCATTCGCCCCAAGTCTGTGATCATTATTTGCTGAAGCCACAGCAGCTCTTATCAATTCTTCATTTTCATAAACCGCTTTTATTGTATTGATAAAAAAGGTTAAAAACTGAAGATTGCTCATTGGTGTTTTACCGGGAGCCAATAAATTAATGCCGGTATCGGTTGAAAGCGACCAGTTATTGTGTTTTCCGGAACCGTTTACGCCGGCAAATGGTTTTTCATGAAGCAACACTTTAAGTTGATGACGAGAAGCCACTTTGCCCATAACATCCATCAACAAGGAGTTATGGTCAACGGCCAAGTTGCATTCTTCATATATAGGAGCCAATTCAAACTGATTTGGTGCAACCTCATTATGACGTGTTTTTACGGGAATGCCCAAAAGCATACACTCTGTTTCCAAATCTCGCATATAATTTAAAGCCCTGCTTGGGATAGAACCAAAATAATGGTCATCCAATTGTTGACCTTTTGCTGGAGAATGTCCTAATAAAGTTCTTCCTGTTAATGTAATATCGGGCCTGCTGTTGGCCATTGCTTTATCTATTAAAAAATATTCTTGCTCCCATCCAAGTGAAGCGGTAACTTTTTTTACATTTTTGTCAAAATATTTACATACTGACGTTGACGCATCATCCACAGCCGTAAGCGCACGCAATAAAGGTGTTTTATAATCTAGCGCTTCACCTGTATAGGCAACAAATATGGTAGGAATACACAATGCCGTTCCATAAATAAATGCCGGTGAAGTTGGATCCCAAGCGGTATAACCGCGCGCTTCAAAAGTATTTCTGATTCCGCCGTTAGGAAAACTTGATGCATCTGGTTCTTGTTGCACCAATTGGTCTCCACCAAATTTTTCAATGGCCATTCCGTTCCCAATAGTTTCAAAAAAAGCGTCGTGCTTTTCGGCAGTACCGCCAGTTAAGGGTTGAAACCAGTGTGTATAGTGTGTAACTCCTTTAGACATTGCCCATTCTTTCATTGAAGATGAAACTTGATCTGCAATTTTACGGTCAATTTTTGTCCCGTGCTCCATTGCGCTCATTACCCCTTTATAGGCATCTTTTGTTAAATATTGACGCATCGTATTTTCATTGAAAACATTTTCGCCAAATAACACCGACCTTTTGGTGTCTTCAATTACTTCAACAGGTTTTCTGCTTGACGCCTCAATTAATGCTTGAAATCTAATTTTAGACATTTTTTATATAAATTATAATTAATACACTCATTTTAATAGCGCAAAGCTAACTTAAAAATTGATTTAAAAAAAATTACCCCCTAAAATTTTAGGGGGTAATTTAATATTTATATATTTAGTAATAAAATCTTTTATTTTTGATTAAACAATATTTTATATGGAATCTTATTAAAAAAAATTGCAAAAAAAACATGTTATAAAAAAAATAAACATTAATGGTTATGAAAAAAAAATCTTTACAAATAATTTTTAGCCAACTCACAATCAATTAAGTGTTAAACGACCCATATATTTTCAAATTAAAATATTTTCAATTTTAACTTTTGTGCCGCTAAAATCAGCATTGCCTGTTAAACGATCAATATTTTTAGCATTGGTTAACTCATTTATGCTTACACCCGCATGTTGTTGTGCAACCTCCATTTTTATTCCCTTTCTGTGATGTCCCCAACCGTGGGGAATGCTTACAACGCCAGGCATTATGGAATCAGTTATTTCAACTGGAAGTTGTACTTGTCCAACATCAGAGGTTACCTTTACTGTTTGTCCATCTTCAATTTGAAGAAAATGAGCGTCCTTTGGGTGAATCAGCAATGTACAGCGGTCACTGCCTTTTACCAAACGTTCGCTGTTGTGCATCCAGGAATTATTGGAGCGTAAATGTCTTCTGCCGATTAAAGAAAATGGAAACTCAGAGGCTTTTTGAGAAGACAACTCTTTTAGTTTTGCATTTAAACGTACTAAATCACCCAGAAATAAAGGATGCGCCAATGCAACTTTTTTGTCTTCAGTAAATAATCGGTCAGGAAATTGAGGTTTTAGCAGACCAAAATCCAATCCGTGAGGATGTTTTTTTAATTCAGACACAGAAATATTTGAATCTTTATAACTGCTAAATTGCAGCATATAATCCAGCGTTTGTTCCAAATTTAACGGATTTTCTTTTCCTGTAAAACGTCTGGTCAACTCTTTTAAAATTTCCCAGTCGTGACGTTGCCCTTCCTGTTTTGCAAAGAGCGCTTCCGAATATTTAGTTGTATTTCTGATGGCAAATTGATGAAAAATCAAATCGTACAAAGGCGTTTCCAACCCAGTCGTTGTAGGCAAAATAATATTGGCGTGTCTTGTGGTTTCGTTTAAATAAATATCAATGGCTACCATAAATTCCAACGATGCAAATGCTTCCTCCAAACGTTTGCCGTTTGGTGTGGACAAAACCGGATTTCCGGCAATGGTTATCATTGCTTTTATTTGACCGTCTCCTGACGTCAATATTTCATCGGCAAGGGTAGAAACAGGAAATTCGCCAGTAAACTCGGATAATTTATGAACACGGCTTTGTCTTTTATTGAAGCTGCCTGTTTTGCCTGTCATTTTAGACATTCCTACAATATCAATAATAGGTTTTGTAAAAAGCGCGCCGCCTTCAGCATCTAAATTTCCAGTAACACAATTTAAAACATTCACCAACCACTGACATAATCCCCCAAATTCTTGGGTTGACAAACCCAAGCGTCCATAACAAACAGCTGTTTTTGCCGTGGCAAAATCACGTGCCAATTGTTGTATTTCTTCAGAAGTAAAACCTGTAATTTTTGCAATTTTTTCGGGAGGATAATTTTTTACGACAGTGCGCAAAGTCTCCAAACCATTTATATGCGCTGCCAAATGCCCTAATGTCTCTAAATTTTCTTCAAAAATTATGTGCAGCATTGCCAGCAACAAAAATGCGTCCGTTCCTGGCTTTATGCAGTGATAACTATTGGCTTTTTTAGCGGTTTCAGTAAACCGAGGATCAACCACCACCACTTTCCCGCCGCGCTTTTTTATCGCTTTTAGTCGGTTTGAAAAATCAGGCGCTGTCATAATGCTTCCATTCGACACAACGGGATTTCCTCCCATAATCAACATAAAATCGGTACGGTCAATATCAGGAATTGGAAACATCAAATAATGCCCAAACATAAACAATGAAGCAAAATGATGCGGCAACTGGTCAACCGAAGTGGCCGTATAACTTTGGCTAGAACCTAAACTTTGTAGAAAAGGCGCGCCAAAAAGCATCAAACCTATATTATGAACCGTTGGATTTCCCCGATAAGAACCAACAGCATTTTTGCCGTATTGCCCTTGAATTCGTTTTAACTCAGTTTCAATTTCATCAAAAGCAACTTCCCAAGAAATATCGACCCAGCCGTTTTCAGTTCTTTTAATGGGTGTTTTAAGTCGGTCTTTGTCTGTGTATAAATCGGCTAATGCCGTGGCTTTCGGACAAATATGCCCTTTGCTTAACGCATCATTTTTATCGCCTTTTATGGAAATAATTGTTTTATTTTGATAATTAATTTCTAATCCGCACATCGCCTCGCAAAGATTGCAGGTGCGGAAATGTGTTCTTATTTCATTCATTATTAACTGGTTTGGCAAGCGATTAAACCGCCGAATTCTAACGCAATCAATCGATCATTGGCAATTTTCTGATAAGCAGGATTAGAAACCATCGCAAAAAAATGAGCTACAGATGGATATTCAACCAGAAAAACAATATGTGGCTGGTTGTCTAAATCTCCTATTAAACTGGTATGCACGTTGCCTTTCCAAATTAATTTCGCTCCGGCTTCCGCCACAAAAGGACCCGCATTTTTGAAGTAACGCACATAAGCTTCCTGTCCAGTTTCATTGGTTATGGCGCGCGCTTTAAATTTTAAAATGTTAAGCATCACCACGGGAATATTTTTGGGATACGTTTTTAATTGGGCTATTTGAGCTTCTGTTGGTTGAATTTGATTCGTTAGCATTGTATATCTAATTTATTGAAAATGAGTTAATAACATCAAATAATTTTAACAAACTGTTAAAAATTGATTGGTTACATTTTGTGAAAATACGAAAAATATTTTCAATTTAAAGATTGGTTATTTAAACCAATAACTAATAATATTCAAAAGCATCATTTAGGGCGTTCCAGCTTATTCAGCGGAAAAACTCCGATAAAAAAGCGGTTGGGCTTTTGTTCAATCTTTTTTTCGAAAAAAACCATCAAAAAAAGATTTCCTCATCAAACATGGTTCACTGAACTCCTATAAAAAATAAATAAGAGGTGAAGTAATCCCTAACGCAACTTGAATTATCGATTAAAAATGTATGATTTCAAATTGAATAAAAAATGGGTCACAACAAATCAGAGAATTACACATTCATTTGCAGGATTTGCACTATTATGTAACTTTGCATTATGAAAACAGCGTTTTTTAAATATTTGGCAAAAATCAATAAAATTTCGCTTCCGAGTTTCACTAAAAAACGACTGGATATGTCAAAAGCCAAAAAATGGCAAATGGCAATTATTCGATGGCGTTATTTTGTGACAAAAAATAGTTTGTAAATAGGTAAAAAATAGTATATTTGCACCCTCAAAACGGCCTCGTGGCGCAACTGAATAGCGCACTTGATTACGGCTCAAGAGGTTACTGGTTTGAATCCAGTCGAGGTCACCAATGTTTAGAACATTTAAAACCAAATCCTTGTAAACTTTATGTTTTACAAGGATTTTTATTTTTGAGACCATCATAATGTATGATTTAATTTCATATATTTGGTCAACAAATCGGTCAACAAAAATTTTCGCGGTCAACAATGTTGACCAGATGATTAAAAAACCATAGTTGATTTGACTTTCGTCTTAAACAAAGTTTAACTTAAAAAAGACGACAACTATGAAGACATCCTCAACTTTTTCAATCCTTATTTGGATTAATGCCTCACGTGCAAAAAATAACGAAGCAGAAATTTTTGCACGAGTTACTGTAAACCAAAAACGCACTAACATAAGTTTAAAGCGTAAAATCAATATTGATTCCTGGGACAAATCAAAATCAAAGGCAACAGTCAAGATGCTCGATTACTGAACTTATATCTGGATCAAGTGAAAGCTAAAATATTCAAAACTTGTCAAGATTTGGATAATCAAGGAAAATTAGTAACGGCTCAACTTATAAAATCAACTTTTTTGGGTGAAGGAGAAAATCACAAAACACTTAAAAACTTAATTGAATACCATTCAAATAAAATTAAGAATACACTTGCCCCCGGTACAATTAGAAACTTTGGAATTACGGAAAACTACATTTCAAAATTTGTAGAACAAAAAAGAAAAACCACAGATGTATATCTAAATCAATTAGACTATAAATTTATTTGTGATTTTGAAAGTTTCTTAAACTCCTACTGGCCAAAAGGCCACCCAAAAGCAATTGGACAAAATACTGTTATGAAACATATTCAACGTTTACGAAAGATGATAACTTTAGCCTATCATTTAGAATGGTTACAAAAAGACCCCTTTATTAGATGGAAATCAACTTTTGAAAAAACCAATCGCGAATTTCTTTCAGAAAATGAATTATCAAATTTAGAAACGTACCACTGCCCTATTGAGCGATTTCAAAGGGTTTGTGATTTATTCATTTTTAGCTGCTACACAGGAATTAGTTATATAGATATTATGCAATTAACAAAAGACAATATTCATAAAGGAATAGATGGTGGCAATTGGATTATTACCAAACGTCAAAAAACCAAAACCCCCATAAAAATACCAATATTAGATAAAGCACAAGAATTGATTGATAAATATGAAAATCATCCAATGACCATTATTTCAGAAACGTTGTTTCCATTAATATCAAACGAAAAACTAAATTTCTATTTGAAAGATGTTGCAGAAGCTTGTGGTATAAAAAAGAACCTTACATTTCATATGGCGCGACATACTTTTGCTACAACAGTGACTTTAACAAACGGTGTTCCAATCGAAACAGTTTCCAAGCTTTTAGGGCATACTAAACTGGCCACTACGCAAATTTATGCCAAAGTTATCGAGAGAAAAGTTAGCGACGATATGAATGCTTTAAAACTGGTTTTATCTAAGAACAAAGAGGAAAACGACCTAAAAAATAGTGAGTCTATAGGTTAATAAGGGTTTTATTTTTAAAGATTAATTTATGTGATAAATTTTACTATTTTTAATCCCTTGAAAAAGTAAAATTTAAATCTCGTTATGAAAAAAATTGCTACGATAGTCGATAATTTCGATTTAGCCATCACTGATGTAAAAAAATTAAATATTTCTAGATTAAGTAAAGTAGAAAAAAGCATAAAAATCGCAAGAGACTGCCTATTTCAATTAAGATTGGAAATGAGAAATATGGATTCCATTTCACCAAGAGATGAAATCCATTTTTTTAAAAAGCAAAAACCCAAAATCCACGGAAGACTGTTTTTCTATTTGGAATTAAATAATTTTCTGATCAATTACCCGGAAACTGGAATTTCTGAACAACGAATTTACATTAATGAACAAAAAGCCATACTGAAGGCTAAAAAAGCGGAGGTTTTTGAGTTTGCAAAATACTGTAGGCTCAACGCCACTAAATTTGATCATATGTACTTTTTAAGAGAGGACCCCCAATTGGATTTGTTTATGAACAAAAATTTGGAGGATCCTGAATTTTCTACCAGCCACGATAAATTAGCCTCAAAAATTGTCACATTCAATTTACTTATGAAGTTTTATGCCAGTGAACTAGAGCTGCTTAAACCAAAAAAAGAGAATGTTGTTATTAAAGTGGTCAAACCTCTTAAAGTGGCCAAACCGCTTTTAGAATGGAAAGGATCCAATACGAATTTAATAGAGACTATATATGGATTGGATGCTAAAGGAGCTGTTGGTGAGCCAGGTCCAGAGAATGTAAAAAAAATGGTAAAATTCAGTGAGAGGGCTTTTGGGGTTAAATTGGGAAATTATCAAAAAACATATTGTGAAATAAAAGCAAGAAATAAGGATCTTACAAAATTTTTGAATAGTTTGGCGGTCGCCCTTAATGCTAAAATAAAATCGGAACAAAAATAATAGAGTACTGATTTACAGGTTTTTATATTTTTTTGTAAATCTTCTTTTTATTTAATAATTTGTTCCGGATAAAATAACATTTTTCGACTTAAAAATCTTTGTAAAAAAAATTGCTAAAAAATAGCTGAAATATTTAAATAACTGATAATAAGCATTATAATATTTTCAATATGTTAAAATTCTTCGTAAATACGAACCATTTACGAACGGTTTCCGAAAGCATATTTTTAACCCTTTTTCCCGTAAAGAAGGGTTTTTTTAGGACCATTTTTGAGCAAAAACCGAGAGCAAAATGCAAAATTATTTCAACGCTGCTTCATTAAAAAAATAGCAATTATCTAAAGTATTGTTTATCAATGTTGTAACTTTTTAAAACGTTAAATTATCTCGTAAATACGAATCATTTACGAAGAATTGTCATGAAAACTTCCCAGCTTTGTTTTACGAAAGTCAAATCGCTATAAAAC
>JAVVEF010000061.1:12033-16311 GCA_032251275.1 Lutibacter sp. | reverse complement strand
AAAGTTAAAAGTTAAAAGTTAAAAGTTAAAAGTTAAAAGTTAAAAGTTAAAAGTTGTGCAAATAAACAACACAACAAATAAACAGTTAAACGCATAAACAACAAAACAACTATGATACTGCTACAAATAGATTGGAATCCTTCACCGGAAATTTTTAAAATAGGCTCATTTGCCATTCGTTATTACAGTTTAATGTTTGTAATTGCCTTTATGTTAGGGCTTTATTTAATGAAAAAAATATTTATTAATGACAATATTCCCATTGAAAAATTAGATTCTTTATTTATTTATACGATTGTAGCAACCTTATTGGGCGCAAGAATAGGTCATTTTTTGTTCTATGAACCTGAGTTTTTATTTAGTAAACCATTAGAAGTGTTGCTTCCATTCCGTTTTTCGCCAAAATTTGAATTTACGGGTTATGCCGGTTTGGCAAGTCACGGCGCTGCCATCGGGATTATTACCGCCATGTATTTCTACAGCAAAAATGTGTTGAAAAAACCAATACTGTTTATTTTGGACAGAATTGTGATTCCTGTTGCCATTGCAGGTGTTTTTATCAGATTGGGAAATTTAATGAATTCTGAAATTATCGGAAAACCTACAAACTCGGATTATGGATTTATATTCAGAAAATTAGGGGAAGATTTCCCGCGCCATCCAACTCAAATCTATGAAGCGGTTGGCTACCTTTTTGTATTTATCCTGCTTTGGTTCGTGTATTGGAAAACCGATAAAATGAAGAAATCAGGTTATCTTTTCGGATTGTTTTTTGCATTGCTTTGGTCGGTTCGGTTTTTTGTGGAATTTTTCAAGGAAAAACAGGTTGAAGGCGGCGAAAATTGGATGTTCGGATTGAATACCGGACAGGTTTTAAGCATTCCGCTTATTTTGATTGGTCTGTATTTTATGTTTCGAAAAACGAATGAAACTAAAAAGGTCGATCCTAAATAATTATGAGCGTATTTGTTGAAAATGAAATTTTTGAAAAAACCGATTATTCAATAACAAACTTGGCGAAAGGAGAATATGACGATTGCACTTTTAAAAACTGCCTGTTTTTAAATGCGAATGTTTCCGAAATTACTTTTATTGATTGTGAATTTGTAAATTGTAATTTCAGCAATACCTATTTCAAAAACACGGCATTCAGGTCCGTAATTTTCAAAAATTCTAAATTATTGGGACTTCAATTTAATGATTGCAATCCCTTTTTATTGTCGCTTGGCTTTGAAGAATGTCATTTAAACATCGTTTCTTTTTATAAACTGAAACTCAAAAACACCAAATTCAACAAATGCAAACTGCAGGAAGTTGATTTTTCGGAAACCGATTTATCCAATGCCTTATTTAACAATTGTGATTTGATCGGAAGCATTTTCAAGACTTCAATTTTGGAAAAAACCGATTTCAGAACTTCCTATAATTACAGCATTGATCCTGAATTGAATCGAATGAAAAAAGCCAGATTTTCTTTGCAGGGCTTGCCGGGTTTGTTGGGAAAATATCAGATTGATGTGGAGTAATTTCAAAACTTCTCAGAAGGCTTATATTTAAGCAAAAAAGCCATCATTTTTTTCGTGTCTCATTTTTATCATAATACTGAAAAAATAATAAGGTCGAATAGGATTTTTGGCATAACAATTGAAATTTATTAAGAGATAAAACAGTTGTTATCAACATAAAACATTGAAAATCAAAAATATAAATTAATTTTGTCTAAATCATTTTTTTAAATTAAGAAATTATGAATGACAAAATGACCCAATAAAATACTATGAGTAAATCGAAATTTTTTAAACTGGACAATCTGTCATTACAGCACATGTTAGACGAGGATGCTGATATGATTCCGTTGATGACTCCGGAAGATGAAGAAGAAATTAATAATGAGGACATTCCGTCTGTATTGCCCATATTACCTTTGCGAAATACCGTGTTGTTTCCGGGTGTTGTAATTCCTATTACCGCCGGGCGCGATAAGTCAATCAAGTTAATTGAAGAAGCTTACAAGGGAAATAAAATTATCGGCGTTGTTGCGCAAAAAGATGAAAGCATAGAAGACCCAAGCACCAACGATATCTATAAATTGGGCACGGTGGCCCGGATTTTACGAATGCTGAAAATGCCCGACGGAAATACAACGGTGATTATCCAAGGCAAAAAGCGGTTCGAAATTGATGCTTTTGTACAGGAAAAACCTTATTTGCAGGCAACTACAAAAGCACGTATTGAAGATCGCTCTGAAGAAAAAGAACCTGAATTTGAAGCAATAATTGACTCCATTAAGGAAATGGCTGTTCGTATCATTAAAGAAAATCCGAACCTTCCTTCCGAAGCCACATTCGCCATTAAAAATATTGAAAGCAATCCGTTTTTGATCAATTTTGTTTCTTCAAATATGAATTTGAAAGTGGAGGAGAAGCAAGAATTATTGCAATCCGATAACTTAAAAGAAAGGGCATTGCTGACCTTAAAAAAGATGGATATTGAATTGCAGCGATTGGCTCTGCGCAATGATATTCAGTCTAAAACACGTTCTGATATGGATCAGCAACAACGTGAATATTATTTAAATCAGCAATTAAAAACAATTCAGGAAGAATTGGGCGGTGTTTCGTACGATGAAGAATTGGAAGAAATGCGCGAAAGGGCGAAAGCAAAGAAATGGAACGAGGAAGTAAAAGAAACATTTGAGAAAGAATTGGGGCGTTTGCAACGCATGAATCCGCAGGTAGCGGAATATTCTGTGCAACGCAATTATTTGGACCTGTTGTTGGAATTGCCTTGGAATGAATATTCTGAAGACAAATTCGATCTAAAAAGAGCGCAAAAAATACTGGATCGGGACCATTTCGGACTCGAAAAAGTTAAGGAACGCATCATTGAGCATTTGGCGGTGTTGAAATTGAGAGGCGATATGAAATCCCCGATTATCTGTTTGTACGGCCCTCCGGGAGTAGGAAAAACTTCTTTGGGAAAATCAGTTGCTGAAGCACTTGGCAGAAAATATATTCGTATGTCTTTGGGCGGTTTGCGCGATGAGGCAGAAATTAGAGGCCACAGAAAAACGTATATTGGCGCTATGCCGGGACGTATCATTAAAGATATGAAAAAGGCCGGCACTTCAAATCCGGTTTTTGTGTTGGATGAAATCGATAAAATGGGTTCTTCCAGCCATAACGGAGATCCGTCTTCAGCGATGTTGGAAGTGTTGGATCCCGAACAAAATACCGCTTTTTACGACAATTATTTAGAGTTGGACTACGACCTTTCGAAAGTTTTGTTTATCGCTACGGCGAATAGTTTGTCAACAATTCCTTGGGCTTTGCGCGACCGTATGGAAATTATCAATGTTTCAGGATATACCACGGAAGAAAAAATTGAAATTGCCAAACGCCATTTGCTGCCGAAACAGTTAAAAGAACACGGATTGACAAGTGCGCATTTACAGATTGGGAAGAAACAATTGGAAAAAATTGTGGAAGCTTATACCCGTGAATCTGGCGTAAGGGGGTTGGAAAAACAAATTGCAAAAATAGTGCGTTACGCGGCAAAATCAATTGCCATGGAAGAAGAATATGTGGTGAACATTACCACAGAAATTATTGAAAAAGTATTGGGTTCTTCCCATTTGGAACGCGACAAATATGAAACCAATGAGATTGCGGGTGTTGTAACAGGCTTGGCGTGGACAAGCGTTGGTGGTGATATTTTATTCATTGAATCAATCATTTCCAAAGGAAAAGGCCTTACCATTACCGGAATGCTGGGTGATGTGATGAAAGAGTCGGCAACCATTGCCATGGAATACATCAGGGCAAATGCCAACGATTTTGGTATCGATCCAAAACTGCTGGATGAATATAAAATACATATTCACGTGCCGGAAGGTGCCACGCCAAAAGACGGGCCAAGTGCCGGAGTTGCGTTACTGACTTCCATAGTTTCCGTATTAACGCAACGCAGGGTGAAAGCCAAATTGGCGATGACCGGTGAAATAACGCTACGAGGAAAAGTATTGCCGGTTGGAGGACTTAAGGAAAAAATACTGGCTGCAAAACGCGCCAATATCAAGGAAATTGTTCTTTGCTCAGATAATAAAAAAGATATCGATGAAATTAAGGAATCGTATTTAAAAGGCTTGAGATTTCATTATGTGAATACGATGAAAGAAGTGATTGACATTGCCTTAACCAACGAGAAAGTTAAGAATGCAAAAAATTTGACAACCACATCGATTGTTAAACCAACCACCTAAAATTCTGTAAATTATAC
>JAVVEF010000061.1:0-11933 GCA_032251275.1 Lutibacter sp. | reverse complement strand
ATTTGACAACCACATCGATTGTTAAACCAACCACCTAAAATTCTGTAAATTATACATTCCTGACATCTAAAATATGTCCGCTTTTTAATTCGCCTTCAACATCCAAATGAAATATTTTTTTTGCAACTTGTTCCGGAGAAAATAAATCGCCGTGTTCATAAAAATCAATGAAGCGCTGTACCGCTTTAAAGTGTTCTTTAGGCGTATTCCTTGCTTTTTCCTGCATATCGGTATCAACAATTCCCGGATAAATCGAAACGATGGAAACGCCGTTTGCCAATTCTTTTTGTTCTTTTGAAACCACCTTGGTCATCATATCCAATCCCGCTTTTGAAGCGCAATACATCACCCAGCTTTCATACGGATTTACAGCGGCACCCGATGAAATATTGAAAATTTGCTTTTTGCAGTTCCAGTCTTTCGACAGTTTAATGAATTGGGAACTTAAAATCATAGGCGCCGTCAAATTTACCTGAATGGTGTAGCTGATTTCTGAAGGCGTCAAATTTTCAAGGGTGTTTACGGTTCCCAAATCGCCTGCATTGTTTATGAGCGTCAATTGTTTTGTGTTGTTTTTATCGAGATGCGAGAAAATTTCTGTGATGGTGCTTTCAATGGTTTCAATTTTGTTTAAATCGCATTGGTATTGCTCTTCAAAGTATAATTTTTCTGCCTTGCTTCTTGAAATTGAAATGACCCTGTAGCCATTTTTATGATATTCTTTTGCCAAGCCAAGGCCTAATCCTTTGCTGCCTCCTGTAATGATGAGTATTTTTTCCATTTGACCAATTTGAAATACCAATTTAGCAAATTTTCAGAAAAAAAGGTTGCTATTTATCTAATTTTTTGGCTTCGTTCCAAAATATGTCCATTTCGGCAAGCGACATCTCGTGAAGTGATTTGTTAATTTTTTTGGCTTCGTTTTCCAAAAACTGAAATCGGCCGATAAATTTTTTATTGGTGCGCTCCAGTGCATTTTCCGGATTTACCTTGATAAATCGCGCGTAATTAATCAATGAAAACAGGACATCCCCAAATTCTGATTCAATGGCGTCGGTATTTCCTTTGACAAGTTCGGCATTTAATTCATGCAGTTCTTCCTGAACCTTTTCCCATACTTGCTCGGGTTTTTCCCAGTCAAATCCAACTCCGGCAACTTTTTCCTGAATTCTGCTGGCTTTTACCATGGCCGGAAGCGCTTTTGGGACGCCTTCCAAAACGGAAGTTTTTCCTTCTTTCAACTTTAGGTTTTCCCAGTTTTGTTTTACTTCTTCATCATCTTTCACAACCACATCGCCATAAATGTGCGGATGGCGGTGAATCAGTTTTTCAGAAATTGAATTGGCAACATCGGCAATGTCAAAATCACCTGTTTCTGAACCAATTTTTGCATAAAAAACTAGGTGAAGCATTAAATCACCCAGTTCTTTTTTAATTTCCTGAAGGTCATTTTCCAAAATGGCATCACCCAATTCATAAGTTTCCTCAATGGTTAGATGACGAAGTGATTCGAAAGTTTGTTTTTTATCCCACGGGCATTTTAAACGCAACTCGTCCATAATGTCCAGCAATCGACCAAAAGCTTGAAGTTGTTGTTCCCGGGCATTCATCGTTTAGGCTTCTTTGGTTTCCTCTTCCGCTTCTTTAATGGCAGCGAAATCGAAGTTTTTTGAAGCCAATAGATTATACCACTGCACTATTTTTTTAATGTTTGAGGTGTAAACGCGTTCTTCATCAAAATTCGGCAAAACTTCTCTAAAAAATGAAGTTAAAGCCTTGCTGCTTTCTTTGTGGCTCAAGGCTTCTTTTCCGTTTTCTTTTTCGCCAATCGATTTTAAAACAATGCGAAGCGGAATTTCTTCTTCGTAAGTGTAAATGGCAATTTCATTCAAAGCACTAATATTGTGCGTTACGGTGATGGGAATTCTTTTTGAGTCAATTAATGATTCCACAATAATTCCGCCTTTCGATTGTGCTTTAATCTCATACAATCCCGGTTTTCCGTTGATGGCTACAATGTCTTTTAATTCCATTTATTTTTTAACTGTTTAATTGTTTAACTGTTTAATCGTTTATTTGTTTTGTTATTGCGAAGTTTTTTGAAAAAAAATGTGGCATTCAGTTAATTATCCTTGCAAATTTAATCCTTTTCAATATTTATTCCCCCTTCGGGGCTTGGAGACCTTAGCGTTTTTTCAACAAAGAAAATTTCATTTTATAATCGGTATCTACAAGTCCTTTAGTAATGTTTTCCAGTTTCTTTTTAATCAATCGTTTTGTCAGCGATGCAATTTTATCGATAAATAAAACGCCTTCAATATGATCATATTCATGCTGAATTACTCTTGCCGCCATACCGTCAACCACTTCTGTATGTTTTTCAAAATTTTCATCGAAATATTCAAGTGTAATTTTTTCTTGTCTGAAAACATCTTCGGTAATGCCCGGAATGCTTAAGCATCCTTCATTAAAAGCCCATTCATCTCCTTCTTCTTTAAGTATTTGTGCATTGATAAAAACCTTTTTAAAACTGCTTAAATACTCCTTTTCTTTATCGCTTAAATCTTCATCGTCACCAAAAGGTGAAGTATCAACGATAAACAGCCTGATTGCTTTGCCAATTTGAGGCGCCGCCAATCCAACACCGCGGGCATTTATCATGGTTTCTTTCATATTTTCAATGAGTTCACTCAAATTTGGATACTCTTTGTCAATATCAATGCCCATTTTTCTCAATACAGGATCGCCATAGGCTATAATCGGTAAAATCATACTCTTTTTTTAGGTTTGCAAAATTACAAAAGATTTTCTAAATCAAAGAAAAATTAACTAGTTAACCATTTAGGAATGTCAAAATATAAAAAGGTGAGCTTAAAAAGTTTTACACCGTTAGGCACATGCAGTCCTTTATTTTTACCGGATTCCTTAATTTTGATATGATTTTTATCCTTTAGAGAAGTATAATCTTTTACGCCAAATGAAACTTTATTTCTGAAGGGAAGATTGTGGAATTTGTTCAAAACGTTTTCACATCCACCATTTAGGTCACAAATTTTAAAAAAATAGTTGTTTTTATCCCTTTCCTCAAGCATTCTTGTAGTTCTGCGGATCCATTTTTCCCGGGCTTCATCTTCCGATTTATAATGCAAAAAGTGGATTTCTGCATCGCCTAATAATGCTACCGGATAATTGGGAATAATCGCTGAATATGAGGTGGAATTGACAAATTTTAACTCCTGGGACATATAATGGTTGAAATTTGAAAGCAATTTCACAAAACAAGGTCCGTGGAGATAAAGTCCGACGAAAGGGGAATTATAAGGCCTTTTAAACCAACTATAAATTTCACCACCCCAACAATTGTTGGCTATAATTACAAATTTTTTGTTTTTTAATAACAAGACATCTTTTTTGCGGAGCTGGTTCTGGAAAATTCTTCTAAATTTTCTTCTGATAAAAACGTTTATTTTTCGAATCATTTTTTTTCTGAATATAAATAAGTCTGCAATATAATGGTGGCGCTGATTTCATCAATAAGTGATTTATTCTGTCGCTGTTTTTTCTTCAAGCCGCTGTCAATCATCGATTGAAAGGCCATTTTTGAAGTAAAACGTTCATCCACGCGTTTTATTGGGATTTTAGGGAAAGTCTGACTTAATTTTTCGACAAATGGTTTGATAAATTGTTCACTTTCACTTTCGGTATTGTTCATTTGTTTGGGTTCGCCAACCAAAAACAATTCGACTTTTTCTTTTTTTAAATAGTCGGTCAAAAATGAAAAAATATTTTTTGTTTCAATGGTGGTTAACCCGGAAGCAATAATTTGTAATTCGTCCGTGATAGCGATTCCCGTTCTTTTTTCACCGTAATCTAAAGCTAAAATTCGCGCCAAAATGTTAACATAATTAATAAAGTTGTGCAAATTTAGGTATTTTGAACGGTAAAATTTTTTTAAAGCAATATATTTGTGCCAAACAGAAATATAAAGTAATGAACGCACTTAAAGAAATAATAGCAGCCGCTTGGGAAAACAGGGAATTGTTAAAAGAAGAAATTACCCAAAATGCGATTCGCGAAGTTGTTGATTTGTTGGACAGAGGAGTTGTAAGGGTTGCGGAACCCACAGAAAATGGATGGCAGGTAAATGAATGGATAAAAAAAGCCGTAGTGCTGTATTTTCCCATTCAAAAAATGGAAACTTTTGAAGTGGGTATTTTCGAATATCATGATAAAATACCTTTAAAAAGAGGCTATAAAGAAAAAGGAATCCGCGTGGTGCCTCATGCTGTGGCACGTTACGGCTCTTACATTTCTGCAGGCACTATTTTAATGCCCAGCTATGTAAATATTGGGGCGTATATTGATGAAGGCACAATGGTCGACACTTGGGCAACCGTTGGAAGTTGTGCCCAAATTGGCAAAAATGTGCATTTGAGCGGTGGTGTTGGCATTGGCGGTGTTTTGGAACCTTTGCAGGCAGCGCCGGTTATTATAGAAGACAATGTTTTCGTGGGTTCACGTTGTATTGTTGTGGAAGGAATTCGCGTGGAAAGGGAAGCTGTTTTAGGTGCCAATGTGGTGCTTACAGGTTCTACAAAAATTATTGACGTAACAGGCAGTGAACCAAAAATTATTAAAGGATACGTTCCAGCGCGCTCTGTGGTCATTCCGGGAAGTTATACCAAAAAATTTCCTGCAGGCGATTATCAGGTTCCTTGCGCCTTAATTATTGGGCAACGCAAGGAAAGCACCAACAAAAAAACATCGTTAAATGATGCTTTGAGAGAGAATGATGTGGCAGTTTAAAACGATATTTTATTTTAAATATATGATAAAATCGAAACCGATAAATTAATCCTCTATATTTGTATTGAAAAATTTATTTATAACAAAAAAGGTTGCTTTTTTAAATTTCAGACTGCATCCTGTTATCACACAGAAAGAACACTATGAGCAAAGCAAAAGGAAAATTAGATAGATATCGAAATCTTGTTAACAGGGTTGTAAACTGGAAATCTTATTTATTAAAAAAGATTATTGGTTTCAATAAGGAGTTTGAATTTAATATTAGGGATTTCGGTAAAATTTCCGTTCCTAAAAATATGTTGGGCCCATTTAGAGAAAATTTTTTGGATGACATTTATTTCAAACACATTCCTAACGAAATATTCAATAAAAATCAGCATCCAGTTATTATTGATATTGGGGCAAATGTCGGTTTTTTTTCCCTGGCTGCTTTCTCGAAATATCCCAAAGCAAAAATTTACGCTTTTGAGCCGCATCCATATTGTTTCAAAGTATTGCAAAAATACAATCAAGAATTTAAAAGATTTGAATGGAATATTTATCACCGGGCAGTTAGCAATAAAGATGAAGATATTGTGTTGAATACAAGTAATTTAGATGGATTTACTACGGTGACAAGTGTGTTTAAAAAAAGTCGGGATGTTAAGAGTTTCCCTGTAAAAGCTGTTAAGTTTGACACTTTTCTTGAAGAAAACAAGATAGATCATATCGACTTTATTAAACTGGATTGTGAAGGAGCTGAATATGAAATTTTATACGCTTTGCCTAAGGAAAAATTTAAGATTATAAAATCATTGTGTATTGAAACCCATAAAGGAGAAAATGAAGACCAGAATTTAATTTCTCTTAATAATTATCTAAAAAATGTGGGATATAAAACTCAAATTTTAGATGAAGGCAATTATTCCGGTTATATTTGGGCTTGGAATTAAAATACTAAAAAATGTTTGCTGACATTGAGTTTTTGAGGCAATATATAAGAAGTTTTATAATCGATTATTTATTTCATTTTTTAAAATAATAAGTTGCCTTAATTATAATGATATATTTTTTTCTCAATTTATTTAAATTTTAAACGTCAAGATAAAACCTAAGTGAATTGGGTTGTTTTTTTTGTTTGATTAATATTTAAATTAAAATTAAATGAACAAGAAATGATAAGATTTTTACTATACATAACATACCCTTATAGCATCCCAATTTGCAAACCTCTTGAAAAAGAGATTCAATCTAGAGGAATGGAGGTGAAATGGTTTGTGGAGGTTAAGGAAACCAAAAAATATTTCGAAGAAAATGAGGAAGTTTTGGACCTACAGGAGGCCATCGATTACAATCCGCATATTGTTTTAACGGCAACGGATTATGTTGCTGATTTTATTCCGGGAATTAAAGTTCAGGTATTTCATGGTTTTCCCGCTAATAAAAGAAAGGGTACGGATCAATTTATAATCAGAAATTTTTTCGATTTATATTGTACCCAAGGCCCAACTTCAACCCAAGTATTTAAAGCAAAAAATGAAAAATTAAAGCATTTTGAGGTTGTAGAAACCGGTTGGCCCAAAATGGATTCTTTATTTCCTTTAAAGAATGAGAACCGTAATAATAAAAAGCCCGTTGTTATGATTTCTTCAACCTTCACTAAACGCTATAGTTTGGCGCTAATTCCAGAAGTTTTTGAAGAAATAAAACGTCTTTCAATGAAAGGAAAATGGCATTTTGATATGGTTTTGCATCCACTCATCAGCAAAGAGGTGGTTCAAAAGTATAAAGACATTCAAAATGAAAACTTTACCTTTCACAACACCACAAACTTAATTCCTTTGTTTAAAAAATCGGATGTTATGTTATGTGATACTTCCTCCGCATTAATAGAATATTTGCTGCAAATTAAACCGGTGGTCACTTTTAGAAATAATATGCCTTTGCCAAGTTATATAAATGTGACGGAAGTTTCAGAAATTGAAAAAGCAATTGAATTCGCGTTAACAATGCCTGTGGAATTGCTTGAAAATATTAAAATATATGCTAAGGACTCGCATCCTTATTATGACGGAAAATCATCCAAAAGAGTCATAGATGCAGCATTGGCATTTTTAGAAAAGGATAAATCACATTTAAAACCCAAACCGCTTAGCCTGGTAAGAAAATACAAAATCAGGAAAAAGCTTAATTATTGGACTTTGAAATCGTACAACAAGCCAATTACAATGAAAGTTTCTGAAAATTAATTAAAATACAAATTTTATCAGAATTGAAAAATATACCAAAAATTACGGCACTTCTTATTGCCTATAACGAGGAAGAATTTATTAGAAATTATATTTTATCTATGGATTTTGTGGATGAATTGATTGTTGTTGATTCTTATAGTACAGATAAAACTGCTGAGATTGTTAAAGAATTTCCGCAAGTTAAATCGTATCAACGAAAATTTGACGATTTTTCAAGCCAAAAAAATTATGCCATAGAACAAGCCTCAAACGACTGGATTATCTTTTTTGATGCCGATGAGGTTATTACCAAACCATTAAAAGAAGAAATCATTGAAAAAGTTTCCAACGAAGCTGATGAAATTGCCTATTGGATATACAGGACAACAATCTATATGGGAAAAGAAATTCAGTACAGCGGACTTCAAAATGACAAGGTAATTAGGCTTTTCAGAAAAGAATTCTGCAGGTATAACGGAAAACTGGTTCATGAAGAAATAGCAGCAAAAGGAAAGGTGGGTTTTTTAAAAAATAAGATGAAACATTATTCTTACGCCGGAATAGATACCATTATTGCCAAGCGAAATAAATATGCCCAATTACAAGCCGAAACGCTTTATAAAAAAGGCAAAAAACCAAATACATTTCATTTTTTGGTAAAACCGGCATTTCGATTTTTTAAACATTTTGTCTTGAAAAAAGGTTTCTTGGATGGTTTTCAAGGATTTATGATTTCTTTTGTTTATAGTTATACCGTTTTTATGCGTTACGTTAAATTATGGTTATTGCATAGAAATTTAAAATAATGGATTTGTCAACTGCAGAAATAGTAAACATAGTCGAGGAGTTTTTAAGAGATGGAAAAACCTTGTTATACCCAACCGATACGGTTTGGGGAATTGGCTGTGATGCCACTTCTGAAGAAGCCGTTGCCAAGGTTTTTGCAATCAAAAAGCGTTCAGAGAGCAAAAGTTTGGTTATTTTGGTTGATAGTTTCGAAATGCTTCAAAAATACATTCCCAAAGTTCCAAAAGCAGTTATAGAATTGCTGTCAAAAACAAAAAATCCAACGACCATTATTTACGACAATCCGGTTGGACTGGCTAAAAACGTGGTGGCGACTGACGATACAGTGGCCATTCGCATCGTGCAAAATGAGTTTTGCAGGGAATTGGTTCATATGTTCGGAAAACCTATTGTTTCCTCTTCGGCCAATATCAGCGGAAATCCTACCCCAAAATGTTTTGATGAAATTGAAAAGTCCATTTTGGATAGTGTTGATTATGTGGTGAATTTGCAGCGCGATGAAGTGAACGAAAAATCTTCAACCATCTTAAAAATTGATAAAAATGGTGGTATAGTGGTGCTTAGAAGCTAATCTTTTTGTATATTAGTTTACTAAAAAATTGCGTTATGCTTGAAAAAGATAATTTTAAGAGCGAATTATTCATAAGTTTTTTGTTGAATCTTATCATTGTTTTTTTTATTTCTTCGGCCTATTTAAAGTTTATTGAAAGTTCAAACTTTTTGTTGGCCAAAACCTATATATTTTTTTCTGCTTTAAGCCATTTTACCTTGTTGTTTTCTCCCATTCTGCTAATAAGCATCATTGTTTATGCGTTGGGAAATAATAAAAAATTGACAAAAATTGTCTTTTTTTCTTTGTCAACATTCGCAATAATCTTGCTGAAAATTGATAGTGTCGTGTATGCGCAGTTCAGGTATCATTTGTCGCCGTTTGTGCTTAGTCTGGTTTTAGGAAAAAAAGCCACCGATATATTCCAGTTTTCAGGCGCTACAATTTTTACTGTCGCTTTAGCAATAGCAACGCTTATTTTTTTTCAACTAATAATTTATTGGATTGTAAGAAAAATTGTTAGAACCGGCATAAAAATAAGGGTGAAAATAATCTCGATTTTTTTTATTGTTTCGCTCGTGTTTAGCCATTTGGTTTATGCTTGGGCAAGTGCAAGTTATTACAGGCCAATTACCCAAATTGCGCAGGTTTTTCCTTTATACCATCCGTTAACGGCAAACAGATTTTTAAGAAAAAACCATATTATAAATCAGGAAAAATTGAGACAGAAAAGGGATTTATATACCCTTAATCAGTCAAATTCCATCAATTATCCGCTGTCGCCAATAATTTCTGAAAAACCCATCAGTCAAAAAAACATATTGATTATCGCCATAGATTCTTGGCGATTCGATTGTATGGACAGCATTGTCACCCCAAATATTTATAAACTTTCAAAAAAATCACAAAATTATTTAAATCATTACAGTGGATCCAATGGAACACTTGCCGGCATATTTTCCATATTTTATGGGATTAGCGGCTTGTATTGGGAGCAATTTACCCGATTGGAAAAATCACCGGTTCTTATGGATCAACTGAAAAAACAAGGATATAATTTCCATATTTTCAGCAGTTCAAACCTTCAAAATCCGCCATTCGACAAAAATATTTTTTCAGCGGTTCCAAATCTCAGGTTGTCATCCAAGGCAAAAGTTGCTTCTTATCGCGATATGGAAATTACAAATGAATGGGTAAGAACTTTTAATAAAAGAGATAATAATCCATTTTTCAGTTTTTTATTTTATGATGCGGCCCACGCATTTGATTATCCGTCAGATTATAAATTGCCATTTAATCCATACCTCGAAAAAGTGAATTTTATGCATTTAAAAGAGGGTTATGATCCTGAAAAATTCTTCAACAGGTACAAAAATTCGCTACACTTTATTGACGGCCAGATTGGATTGGTTTTAAAAAAGCTGGAAAATGAAAAACTGATGGATTCAACCATTGTCATTTTAACGGCTGATCACGGACAGGAATTTAACGACAATAAAAAAGGCTATTGGCAACACGGCGGGAATTATTCAAAATATCAGATAAAAGTTCCTATGATTTTATATGATGCTTCAAAATTATCGAAAGCATATAATACCCTATCTTTGCATTATGATATCGTTCCTACTTTAATGAATTCATATTTGGGTGTAACGTCGCCAATGAATGAGTATAGTATGGGATTAAATTTATTCAATTTAAAACCCAGAAATTGGTTTGTAAGTGGTTATACCAACAATTACGCGATTATAGAAAAAGACAGGATTACAAAAATTTATGCAACGGGTTTTTACGATATCACCGATTTAAATTTAAATAATATTGAAGACGCTGAATTACATTACGATTTATTGTATGATGCAATGGTTGGGTTAAATGTTTTTTATGCCAAAGAGAAATTAGGCACCAATTAATGAAAGAATCAAATAAATACATAGACGCGTTAGACCATAAAATATTCAGTTATGTTTCCGAAGCAGCCGAAAAACTTAATATAGAAACCTACGTCATCGGCGGTTTTGTGCGCGATTACTTTTTAAAAAGAAACAATAAGCAGGATATTGATATTGTAGCCGTTGGAAGCGGCATCGAACTGGCACGTGCTGTTGCCCAATTATTGCCAAACAAACCAAAAGTGCAGGTTTTTAAAACCTATGGCACCGCGATGTTAAGGTATAAAGATTTGGAAGTGGAATTTGTGGGTGCGAGAAAGGAATCTTACCATGAAAACAGCCGGAATCCTGTGGTGGAAGACGGAACATTGGAAGATGACCAAAACCGCCGCGATTTCACCATAAATGCCTTGGCCCTGAGTTTAAACAAAGCAGATTTCGGCAATTTATTGGACACCTTTAACGGATTGAAAGATTTGGAAGCCAAAATTATCAGAACACCGCTGAGTCCGGATATTACCTATTCTGACGATCCTTTGCGGATGATGCGCGCCATTCGTTTTGCCACCCAGTTGAATTTTCTCATTGAAAAGAAATCCTTTGAAGCCATTGCCAGAAATGCCGAGCGACTGGATATTATTACGCGTGAAAGAATTGTGGAAGAACTCAACAAAATAATGAGCGCTCCGGTGCCTTCTGTCGGATTTATTTTATTGCACAAAGCGCAGTTGCTGAAACGTTTTTTGCCTGAACTGACCAATTTGGAAGGGGTGGAGGAAGTAGAAGGACAAAAACACAAAGACAATTTTTACCATACCTTGGAAGTGGTGGACAATATTTCTAAAAATACAGAAGATTTATGGTTGCGTTGGGCTGCTTTATTGCACGATATTGGAAAATCGCCCACCAAAAAATTTCATAAAACATTGGGGTGGACTTTTCACGGCCACGAATTTGTGGGATCGAAAATGGTGTATAAACTGTTTAAACGTTTGAAAATGCCTATGAACGAGAAAATGAAATTCGTTCAAAAAATGGTGTTGTTAAGTTCACGTCCGATTGTTTTGGCAACCGAAGTGACCGATTCTGCAGTACGGCGCTTGGTTTTTGATGCAGGCGATGACATTGAAAGTTTAATGACTTTGTGTGAAGCGGATATCACCACCAAAAATCCGTCGAAATTTAAAAAATACCACCAAAATTTTGAATTGGTGCGCCAAAAAATAAAGGAAGTGGAAGAACGCGACCATGTGCGCAATTTTCAGCCGCCAATCTCCGGCGAACTGATTATGGAAACCTTTAATTTAAAACCCTGCCGCGAAATCGGCGTTTTAAAAGAGGCAATTAAAGAAGCCATTTTAGAAGGCGAAATCGCCAACGATTATGAAGAAGCTTACGATTTTATGCTGAAAGAAGGAGGGAAGATGGGGCTTGTTAAAAGTTAGCAGTCCCGATAGCTCCTATGTTTGCAAAGTTATAAATTTCTAAAAAGAGATTATTAAATTTGTGATTATAAAGTAAGAAGAATGAGAGTACACCGATGGCTATCGGGATCAGTTTCAGTTGGCAGTTTTGAAAGTTTAAATTATAAAAGGAATTTAAATCAATTCAATAATTACCTTAAATCCGCAAGTAGTTAATTTGTTGTTTTAGGATCTAATTTGTAGT
>JAVVEF010000060.1:0-16542 GCA_032251275.1 Lutibacter sp. | reverse complement strand
AACGTTTTATTACAAATCACTTTTATAAATTCACCAAGAAAATGAAAAAAATATCGATTTTACTGTTTGCAGGCTTTTTAATTTTAAGTTGTAAAGATGTTGCCGAACAGCCTGAAAATTTACCTGACAAAACAGAAGATTTTACCTTAAAAATTGACTCTTTAAACAAAGAGATTTCAGTACTGAAAAGTTTAAACGACTCTTTAATGAAAATTGGGAATGAAGAAAAAAATTATTGGTTTGACAAAGATTTCAATGGTTCTCATTTTACCCGACAAGGAATTGAAAATCCGGAAGAATTTGTTAAAAATGAGCTTCAAAAAAGAGCTGATTTGATTCCTTTTGAAGCGGTTTTGGGAGGAACTATGCGCTATGGAAAAATTCAACTGCTCGGAAATAAATGGATTATTGCCGATTATAGTGACGGGCATATTCAGGGAAGATCCATTTATGAATACAGAATCAATGATAAAAAAGAAATTTCATTTAAAATTTTGGCTTCAAACGACACGGAATAAATCTACAAACAACGGTTTAAAAAATTTACCAGTTTTTCTTTAATCATCATTTTGTTGATTTTTTAAACTTATGTTGGCCAAACAATAAGAAACTATGTTTTCATAAACTCTTAAAATGAATCATAGTTCTTCTGATTTTTTAGTATTTTTGGTAATTAAAAATGAACTATTGTACAAACTTCCGCAATCGCAAAATCCTTTACGCTTAAACAATCAATAAATGATAAATAGATTATTTTTTGGACTCATCATCACTTTTATTTTTACGGGCTGTACCATTCAGGCGCAGAAAGTTTCCGTTGCCGCAGCTTCCGATTTAAAATTTGCGTTAGACTCCATTATCTCGATTTACCAAAGACAACATCCATCAGAAAAAGTTCAGATTACATACGGTTCTTCAGGAAAATTTTTTGAACAAATTCAATATGATGCGCCATTTGATGTTTATTTTTCGGCAGATGTAAGTTATCCCCTAAAACTAAAAGAAAATGGATTTGCCATTTCCGAAGTGAAAACATACGGCATTGGCAGAATTGTCATCTGGAGCAAAAAAATAAATCCGAATGTTGAAAAAATGAATGCTCTGCTGAATCCAAAATTGAATAAAATAGCCATCGCAAACTCTAATCACGCGCCTTACGGAGAAAAAGCAAAAGAAAGTATGCAATATTATAAAATTTACGATCAGGTAAAAAGCAAGTTTGTGTACGGAGAAAATATTTCACAAACCGCCCAGTTTGTGCAGCTTGGCGCTGCCGATATTGGCATTGTGGCTCTGTCGTTGGCATTATCGCCCACGATGAAGAAAGCCGGCGGAAATTATTATGTGATTCCCGAAAAATCGCACCAGCCACTGGAACAGGGTTATGTTATTTTGAAACATGCCAAAAACAACCCAAATGCCCTAAAATTTTATAATTTTGTGGCATCACCAACCGCAATTAAGATTTTAACACATTTCGGATTTACCCAAAAAACCACGTAAATTTTAATGAACATTCTCAAAGGAAATATCACAAATATTCAGGGATGCGATTCACTTTCATTGGTTAAAATTGCCGTCGGAAGCAATACTTTTACGGCGATTATTATTGATACGCCAGAATCAGAAGTTTATTTCAAAATCGGGAATACGGTTAAGATATATTTTAAAGAAACAGAAGTGATTATCGCCAAAAATGAACCTTTGAATATTAGTATCCAGAATAAAATTCTTTGTAACATTGATTTCATGAAACAAGGGGAAATTTTAAGCGAATTGCATTTAAGTTTCGGCGAATTTACAATTAAATCCCTTATCACCACAAATGCCTGCAAATCACTAAATTTGAAAAATGGTGATGCTGTTTTGGCATTGATAAAAACGAATGAGGTAAGTTTATCACCCAATGATTGATTTAGCACCTTTATGGCTAACCGCCGAACTGGCCTTGATTACGACCGCAATTTTGCTGGTGGTTTCCTTGCCATTATGTTACTGGCTTGCCTTCATCAAATTCAAATTTAAGTCGGTTGTGGAAGCCATTGTAAGTTTGCCGCTGGTATTGCCGCCATCTGTTTTGGGTTTCTATTTGCTGGTTGCTTTTAGTCCGCAAAATACTTTCGGGGAATTTTTGGATCAGTATTTTGATGTCAGGTTGGTTTTTACCTTTGAAGGTTTGATTATTGCTTCGGTAATTTACAGCTTACCCTTTATGGTTCATCCCATTCAGTCCGGATTAAAAAATTTACCGGCTTCGCTTAGAGAAGCCTCATTTACTTTGGGAAAATCGAAATTTACCACACTCATCAAAATTTTGCTTCCCAATATAAAATCCTCCATTTTAACCGGAATTGTGTTGACATTCGCCCACACAGTTGGCGAATTTGGCGTGGTTTTAATGATCGGCGGAAGTATTCCTGATGAAACCAGAGTCGCTTCCATCGCCATTTACGATGAAGTGCAGGCCATGAATTATGAAGCAGCAAATTTGTATGCAGGAATATTATTCGTTTTCACCTTTTTGATTCTTTTGGGCGTTTACCTCATTAACAATACCTTCAGCAAGGCAAATCCGTTCAGCAATGATTAAATTTTATGCACATAAAACCTTGCAGACAGCCGACGGAAAACTTCCTTTGGACGTGTCGTTTTCTGTTGAAAAAGGACAATTTATCACCATTTACGGAAATTCTGGTGCAGGAAAAACCACCATCCTACGGATTTTAGCCGGACTTACTGATACCGAAAAATCGCTGATTGAAGTTGAAGGCGAGTGTTGGAACAATAACGATAAAAAAATAAATTTGTCCATCCAAAAACGTTCGGTCGGATTTGTTTTTCAGGATTATGCCCTGTTTCCCAATTTAACGGTTCGTGAAAATCTGGCTTTCGCGCTGCAAAAAGGAAATGATAAAAATATTGTGAATGAATTGCTGGAATTGATGGAATTGCAATCCCTGCAAAACAGCAAACCTCAACATTTATCGGGCGGACAAAAACAGCGTGTCGCTTTGGCCAGAGCCATTGTGCGAAAACCAAAAATATTGCTGCTCGATGAGCCACTTTCGGCGCTTGATGACGAAATGCGCTTTAAATTGCAGGATTATATTTTAAAAGCACACCAACATTATCAATTGACCACTATTTTGGTAAGCCATCATTTACCTGAAATATTCAAACTTTCTGACCACGTGATTTTGCTCGATAAAGGAAAAATTATCAAAGAAGGAACGCCGGCTGTTGTTTTTTCCGAAGAAAAAATAAGCAGCAAATTTAAACTCACGGGAGAAATTATCGCCATAGAAAAAAGCGATGTGATTTATATCGTGAGTGTTTTATCTGGATCAAATATCATCAAAGTTATCGCCACAGAAAATGAAATAAAGGAATTAAAAATTGGCGTAAAAGTTTTGGTGGCATCTAAAGCTTTCAACCCGATGATTCAGAAAATTGGGTGATAAATTAATGCGATGCAATTTTGATAAACAGCTAAAACTCAAATAATTCTTCTTTTTTCGCTATTTTTGGAAAATTCATCCCAATGCTTAAAAATCCCATCCCAATTTATCTTTGAAAAGTTTAATACATCAATAAAATTAAAAAATATACATGGAGACTGACCACCTAAAACAAAAAATACTGGATGAAATTTTAAAGACAGAAACAACTATCAGTGAATACAAGGAAATGACCAAGCCTGTTGCTCCAGACGTTGCTATCGGACGAATTTCGAGAATGGATGCCATTAACAATAATAGTGTCGCGGCAGCTGCACTTAGACAGGCAGAGGATAAATTAAAAAATTTAAACAGGGTTTTGTCGAATATTGGCACAAAAGATTTTGGAATTTGCCTTAAATGCCACAAACCAATACCTGCAGGAAGAATTTTAATTAGACCCGAAAGTTTATTGTGTGTAAACTGCGCAAGTTGAAACCCTTGATATTGCAAAGGTAAAATTGACTAAGTATTGAAAACGTTTTTACAATAAAATAAACAATTAAATCATTTTTGTCATGAAATCATTACTGATAATCTGCCTTTTATGGTTTTATCCTGCACCTCAAATAAAATTAATGACATTCAGCGCACCGAAGAAGCACGCACCGGATTGAACATCACCGTAAAAAACGCTGCGAACAATCAGATTTTAGGCACTGGCATTACGGTAATTGCAAAGGACGGAACCTACACAGAAATACTCGAATTTTTCAATTCAAACAATCTGGTTTTTTCGGATGCCTGGGAACGCGCAGGAACTTATATTGTTACCGTTTCGGGAGTTGTATATGTTATTTTGTTTCGGAATCCATAACGGTAGCCTCAGACGAATGTCATGTGATTCCGCAAAAGCTGTTGGTTTCTTTGCAACCGGAATAATCTGCAAACAATCTTATTTCAAAATTAATATTATATTTGAAAAAAAATCATGACATTACTTTTAATCTATTTATTTACTGCACTAATCATCTCTTTTATATGTTCAATTCTGGAATCGGTATTGCTTTCCACACCAGTTTCGTTTCTTATTGTAAAAGAAGGAAAAGGAAATGCTTGGGCAAAAATATTTATCGACTTAAAAAGCAATATCGACAAACCTTTATCTGCAATTTTATCACTTAATACTGTTGCGCACACCGTTGGAGCCGCTGGTGTAGGCGCGCAAGCAGTTAAAATTTATGGTGAAGCATCTTTTGGAATTGTATCTGCCATTTTAACCATCTTGATTTTGGTATTGACAGAAATTATTCCAAAAACCATTGGCGCAAATTATTGGAGAAGTTTGGCCAAAATTTCTGCCCAAGTAATGAGAATTCTGATTATTGTTACCTATCCTTTGGTTATTATGTCCGCCTTCATCACAAAAGCCATTTCAGGAAACGAGAACGAGCAATCTACCAGCAGGGAAGAAATATCCGCTTTGGCGAGCATTGGTGCAGATGAAGGAATTTTTTCGGAAAAAGAGCATAAGATTATTCAAAATTTACTTCGATTAAAAAATGTAAAAGTTACCGAAATCATGACACCAAGGGTTGTTGTTGCTGTGGCGGACGAAAATTTAACCTTAAATGATTTTCTAAGAAATAAAGATTACCTAAAATATTCGCGTATTCCCATTTATTCGGAAAATACAGAAAATATTACTGGTTATGTGTTCAGGCAAACGGTTTTTGAAAAACTTGCGGAGGGACAACTTGATTTAAAACTGAAGGACATTAAACGCGAAATTGTATTTGTCCAAGATTCAAAAGTTTTGTTTAGTGTTTGGGAAATTCTTTTGGAAAAAAAGGAACATATTGCGGTAATTATTGATGAATATGGCGGCATGGACGGTATTGTAACCCTGGAAGATATTATTGAAACCTTGCTCGGACTTGAAATAACAGATGAAAAAGATACCGTTACCGATATGCAAAAATATGCGCGTGACCGTTGGAAAACAAGACAGGCCAAATACAATTTGATAGATAAATTAAATCTAGAAAATGATGAGCAACAAATCTAAATTTATAGAAATTACGCGAACTGTCAAGTATCAATAAAAACAAAATATTTTCTGAAATTTATCATAAAAATAGCCCGCCAATTTAAATTGGCGGGCTATTTTTATTTATATGTAATTTTAAGATTTACTCTTCTGATGTTGGTGTAACCACCTCAACTTTAACATTTTTAAGATTCTGAATTTCAGCTTTAACTTCTTCGTCTGTTCCTTCAAAAACTTTTTCATCCACAGTAATTGTTCCGTTTTCAGTAGTCGTAGTGGTAACAACAGCTTTTACGGATCCATCTTCATTTGTGCTCATCATTACCTGAACTTCTTTGGAAATTTCATGAGAAACCATTTCTGTTGGTTCATTTTCTCTTGCATATTCTGCAACTTCATCAGCAGACAGGGCAATACTTGGCGCAATTACCAAAGCCACAACCGACATTAATTTCAATAAAATGTTTAATGATGGTCCTGAAGTATCTTTAAACGGATCGCCAACGGTATCACCAACAACGGCTGCTTTATGCGCGTCAGTTCCTTTTAATCCCTTTTCTTCTATTGTTTTTTTGGCGTTATCCCATGCGCCACCGGAATTTGATTGGAAAATAGCCATCAAAACTCCAGTAGTTGTTACACCGGCCAATAAACCTCCCAACATTTGGGCGCCTCCAATATATCCTACCAAAACAGGTACTGTAATAGCCATTAAACCTGGTAAAACCATTTCTCTTAAGGAAGCTTTTGTGGAGATTTCAACACATTTTGAATAATCTGCAACACCATCGGCTTCATCAAATATTTTTCTGTCTTCCACAGTTGCTTTAGACATATCCGAATCATATTTACGCATCACTTCCAAAGCAGCTTTAAGCTGAGGAATGTCTCTAAACTGACGACGAACCTCTTCAATCATTGCCATAGCAGCACGTCCAACGGCATTCATAGACAAGGCTGAAAAAACGAATGGCAACATACCACCCACTAAAAGTCCGGCCATAATTTTAGGCTGAGAAACATCAATAGAAGTTAAATTTGCGGTTTGCATAAAAGCTGCAAACAAGGCCAAAGCCGTTAATGCGGCAGAAGCGATTGCAAATCCTTTACCAATAGCGGCTGTTGTGTTTCCAACGGCATCTAATTTATCTGTACGTTCACGTACCTCTTTTGGCAATTCGGCCATTTCTGCAATACCGCCGGCATTGTCGGAAATTGGACCATAAGCATCTACAGCCAACTGGATTCCGGTATTTGCCAACATTCCAACGGCTGCAATAGCAATACCGTATAAACCTGCAAAATGATGCGAAACCAAAATAGCCGCTGCAATTAAAATAATTGGAATGGCGGTTGACATCATTCCAACACCCAAACCAGCAATAATATTTGTTGCTGCACCAGTCTCTGATTGTCTAACAATTGACATTACAGGTTTTTTACCTGTAGCAGTATAGTATTCCGTAACTTTCCCTACCAACAAACCGGCCACCAAGCCAGCGATTGTAGCCCAAAAAACACCCAATGAAGTATATTCAACACCTTTAAACATCCAAGTTTCAGGAAGCATTTGGTTGATGATAAAATAAGAAGCAACAACCATTAAGCCTGCTGAACCAAATTCACCTATATTTAAAGCAGCTTGCGGATCGCCGCCATCTTTTACTTTTACAAAAAATGTTCCTATAATTGACATCAAAATACCCACTGCTGCTAAAACCAACGGCAAATAAATAGCGCCTAAACCATCAAATGAGCTTTGAAAAGCCGGAATAGTTACAAACGCAGCTCCCAATACCATAGTACCAATAATAGAGCCTACATACGATTCAAATAAATCGGCGCCCATACCTGCAACGTCTCCTACATTGTCTCCAACGTTATCTGCAATGGTTGCCGGATTTAAAGGGTGATCCTCAGGAATACCTGCCTCCACTTTTCCAACAAGGTCGGCACCAACATCAGCTGCTTTGGTATAAATACCACCACCAACACGTGCAAATAATGCAATTGATGACGCACCTAATGAGAATCCTGAAAGCACATTCAGCACTTCAGAAATAACCCATCCTTGTCCGCTATACAACATAAATAATGAACTCAATCCTAAAACACCAAGACCAACAACACCCAATCCCATCACTGCTCCACCTGCAAAAGCGACTTCTAACGCTTTTCCTAAAGATGTACGGGCAGCTTGTGTAGTTCTTACGTTCGCTTTGGTGGCAACTTTCATCCCAATAAAACCAGCCAATGCCGAACAAACAGCACCAACTATAAAGGAAACGGCTACCATTCCGTTTGAACCTGATTCATAAGTTCCTTTGAAATAAAGCAAAATTGCAACAGCCACTACGAAAATTGAAAGTATTTTATATTCAGCTTTCAAAAATGACATGGCGCCATCGGCAATATTTTTTGCAATTCTTGCCATTTTTTCATTTCCTCCATCTTGTTTGGTAACCCAAGAATTTTTGAAAAAAACAAACACAAGCGCTACAATACCAAACAGAGGTAAATAATCTACTATTAATTCCATTTTTTTAAATGTTAGTTATAATTAAGTTAATTTTTTATATTGGGCGCTAAAATAAGTAAAATTGGACAGATAAAAAAAGCCATCTTTAATTTTTAAAGATGGCTTGGTTTTTAGGTCTTTATTTTGTCAATTAAATGGTAAAAGTCCTTTTTTTCTTGTGTTCGCTCAAATTGTAGCGGTCTATACATTGGCCAACAATTTCAAAAGCCTCTTTAACATCACCCCAACCGCCTACATCAACTTTCTTTTTTTCCAAATCTTTGTAAACCTGAAAGAAATGTTCAATCTCTTTCACCTGATGAGGATTCATATCGGAAATATCATTTAACTGGTTCCAGATTGGATCAGAAATTGGCACACAAATAATTTTTTCATCCGGTCCTTTTTCATCGGTCATATGAAAAACGCCGATTGGTTTTACTTCCATCACACACATCGGGAATGTTGGTTCGCCACCCAATACCAAAACATCCAGCGGATCTTTATCCAAGGCCAATGTTTCGGGAATAAATCCGTAATCTCCAGGATACATCATAGAAGAAAACAACATTCTGTCGAACCTGATTTTATGCAACACAAAATCATACTCATACTTGTTTCTGCTTCCTTTTGGTATCTCAATTAATACGTCGAATGTTTTCTCGGTTTTATTGCTCATTTTCTTTTAGTTAAACAGTTAATTTTTTTTTTCAAAAATACAAAAATGATCACCCAACAAACGCCTAATTGCGTTAAAATTTAGAAATGAAATCCGAAGGCGCCTTTTATGGCAAAATTATTGGCGTTTGGCACGTCTCTATAACTTCCTCTCCAGCTAAAATCAATTCTGAAAACCTTAAATATATTGCCTACACCAACGCTGTACTCATAATATACTTTTGAAGGCGCCACATAATTGATGTTAGAAGCGCTCAACGCAATATTTTTGTCGGAAATTTCTCCCCAAACCGCTTTTGCGCCAACAATTTCTCGCAAATTGAGTTTTCTGAACAATGGAATTCTTGAAAAGAATTTTCCGTTAAAATTGTGTTCTATGTGAAGTGATGCATAGGTATCTGTCACAAATTCATAATAATCCAGCAAGGAATACGTATTTTCAATGGTAAAATAAGATTGGTTCCCCGGCACAACATTCAGCAAACCAAGCGGAACTTCCCCAAATGTTTTGCCCAATTCAAGAGTGGTAAACATTCTTCCCAAACCACCAATTAAGACTGGCTGACGGTAATAAAACTGAACCTTTTGATAATTAAAATCGCTGTCAAAAAGGCCTTTTATTCCTTTTGAATAGTTCAAAAATAAGGTAGAATAAACATCGGTAACTTCATTGCGCTCCACGCCGTAACCAATTGTTTTTCTGTTTGGCGTGTAAGTCACCGTAAAATCAATTTCAGATTGCGATACATCCGCTTTTTTGATATTGTTTTCTTTATCAACCCAATAATCCAGATTAAAAGTTTCCGGTGAAG
Source organism: Lutibacter sp. (assembly GCA_032251275.1). GTDB lineage: Bacteria > Bacteroidota > Bacteroidia > Flavobacteriales > Flavobacteriaceae > Lutibacter. The sequence continues at coordinate 7,047 of JAVVEF010000060.1, read as the reverse complement.
CCGATTCCAAAGTTCTGTATGATGCGCCAACTTTGAAATTTAAATTATTTCGTGGCTCAATTGACATGAAAAAATTAGATAAATTGATGCTTGTCAGTTTGCTGTTGTCTCCCGAAGAAAACAAGGAAGATGAAGCAAAACTTCTGCCCATCACATCGTTGGTGGTGGTTAAGCTTACGCCAATTTGCTCCACATCGCGCCTGTTTCCAAGTCCAACTGTAAACCTACTTTTCGGATTTAACATCCATTTTCCTGAAATACCATATTTAAATTTATCATCTTTAAATCCGTAGGCGGTATATCCCTGCAAGCGCCAAGGCTCATTTCCGCCTAAAAAAGTTCTTCCTCCGGCACGCAAACGCCAGCCTTCAACATCATTTTTTCCGAATGTTGAAAACACATCGCCAAAATCAAATTTATTAAATTCTATATAACCCGAACCTAAAATGGAAACCAAATTATAAATGCGCTTAAATTTAGGGACGGTCGCCAGAGTATCCAACAATTTATAGATGCCTTGTTCATTTTCATTTAATTTTTCCTGCCGATTTTCACTCCAATAATCATCAGTTTTTGTGTAAATATTTTTATCGTAGGCATTTATTTCTTCATTGTAAAAAGCATCCGATTTTTTTTCGTTGAATACATAATCCTTAAACATTGTGGTTCTTTTTCCATACAAACCTTTGGATTTGTCTTTTTTGTTCAAACTAAAATCGGACATCATATAATCTCTTTCCAGCAAAAACACCGAATCATTCAATACATCAAATTCCTGTTCAATATAAATATCTTTTACCCAGTTAATATTGGCGCTTTTGTTGGCCTGCATATTAATTTTTTTGATGGCAAACGTGGTGTCATTCACCCAAAAATTTCCTTTAAAAGTAAGTTCCCCTTTTCTTCGCGGATAGTATAAAATATTAAAACACCATTTATTGCCGATAAAAGCACTGTCGGCCAGAATATAATTATAGGTTGAAACGCCTGCGGCTTTGGAGATTGGGCTCACAAAACTTTTGTCGAAAATCTTAATGTAGCTGTCGTAAACATTATAATCCACATATAAATCTTTGATAAAAGCAATTACGGTTTGGTTGTTGTTGAATCCTGAATTTTTATTGGCAATCAAATCTTCCCGAAATTTTTTTCCGTCCTTATTTTTTCCAAAAGATTTATAAACGGATTCGTTGATAAAAATGGGCAAGAACGATTTTCCTGTGATATTTGAAGTGTCAATCCCTTCAAAAATAAACTCCATCCCCTTAAAGAACTTACTTTTTATCATTGCGCTGTCAATATTATTCATATCAAATTCAAGTTTCTCATACTTGTTGTATTGATATTGGTCGAATAAATAAATGCCGTTTTCGCGTTTTTTGGCCCAAATTTTTTCCAAGATGGCGATGGCCGGATTTCCTTTTTTATTAACCTTTCCGGCGTAAATAAAAACCTGCTTCAATTGCGCGGCTTCTTCTTTTAAAACAATCGTTAAATTATAATCCCTGTTTTTTACGGGAATGGTTTTGGTTTCATAACCTAAAAAAGAAACTTCTATTTTTGTATAGGTTTTAGCGGATTCTAAATAAAACTTTCCTTTTTCATCGGAAACTGTTCCTGTGTATGAACCCATAAAAACAATATTCGCAAAAGGAATAGATTGGTTGTTTTCGTCTTTCACAACACCGCTTATTTTCACCTGGGAAAACCCTGATAAAAAAACAAGAGAAAACAGAAAACTTAAGAAAATATTATTTTTTTTCATCATAAAAAAACCTTTCAACATTAATTTGAAAGGTAGTTGCAGCGCAAATATTATGCCCTTATTTTTTGTACAATACTTCTTTCACCGCCTTTACAACATCATTTGCATTTGGCAACCATTCTTTTAGCAAAACCGGAGAATATGGGGCAGGCGTATCAGCAGTCGTAATTCTTTTGATAGGAGCATCCAAATAATCGAATACATTTTCTTGAATCTGGAAAGTAATTTCAGAGGAAACACTGCCAAAAGGCCAGGCTTCTTCCAAAATAACCAAACGGTTTGTTTTTCTTACCGATGTAAAAATGGCTTCGCTATCCATTGGTCTGATTGTGCGCAAATCAATAATTTCAACAGAAATTCCCTCTTTTTCAAGAATTTCAGCAGCAATATAAGCTTCTTTAATTATTTTTCCGAAAGACACAATTGTTACATCGGTTCCTTCCCTTTTGATGGCAGCAACGCCAATTGGCACAATATATTCTCCATCCGGCACTTCGCCTTTGTCACCATACATTTGTTCCGATTCCATAAAAATAACCGGATCATCGTCTCTAATGGCAGCTTTTAACAATCCTTTTGCATCATAAGGATTTGAAGGCACCACTACTTTTAAACCCGGCGTGTTTGCAAACCAGTTTTCGAATGCTTGTGAATGCGTGGCTCCCAATTGCCCGGCAGATCCTGTTGGACCGCGAAAAACAATAGGGCAATTTATTTGCCCGCCCGACATTTGTCTGATTTTTGCGGCGTTATTTATAATTTGGTCAATGCCTACCAAGGCAAAGTTAAAAGTCATATATTCAACAATCGGTCTGTTTCCGTTCATGGCAGATCCAATAGCGATTCCTGTAAAACCCAATTCGGCAATTGGAGAGTCAATTACGCGTTTTGCGCCAAACTCATCCAACATTCCCTTTGAAGCTTTATAGGCACCATTATATTCAGCAACTTCTTCTCCTATTAAGTAAATAGTTTCATCCCTGCGCATTTCTTCACTCATTGCTTCACAAATGGCTTCTCTAAATTGTATAGTCTTCATTTTAATCAGTTTTTAAGGATTTGCAAAATTAAACAATTATAACAGTTCTATCAAAAAAATAATGTTTTAATAAAAATTTTACTATGCGTGCATAATATATTTAAAAAAAATATTATATTCGTAGCAGAATAAATAAAAAGACGTGTAATTTTATACCAAATATCCAAATACCTAATTTCATGAAAATATTAGTTTGTATCAGTCACGTTCCGGACACTACATCAAAGATTAATTTTACGGAAAATAACACTAAATTTGACACTGGCGGCGTGCAATTTGTCATAAATCCCTATGATGAATTTGCCTTAACAAGAGCTATGTGGTTTAAAGAAAAACAAGGTGCCACAGTAATAGTTTCCACCGTTGGAAACGCCACTACCGAACCTACTTTACGCAAAGCTTTGGCCATTGGCGCCGACGAAGCCATCAGGGTAAATACAGAAGCTTTAGATGGCTTTACCGTTGCAAAAGAATTGGCTGAAGTGGTAAAAAATGGCGGCTACGATTTGGTGCTTGCAGGAAAAGAATCCATCGATTATAACGGCGGAATGGTTCCTGCCATGCTTGCAACCTTATTAGACTTTAATTTTGTAAATGCCTGTATCGGCTTAGAAATTGATGGCGATAAAGCCACAATTTCTCGTGAAATTGATGGCGGAAAAGAAATGTTGGAGGCAAACCTTCCTTTAATTATTGCCGGGCAAAAAGGCTTGGTTGAAGAAAAAGATTTGCGGATTCCAAATATGCGAGGCATTATGATGGCGCGCCAAAAACCGTTGACCATTGTTGAATCTTCCAATGGAGCTGCAACTACAGCAATCGTTTCTTTTGAAAAACAGCCAGCGAAATCGGCTTGTAAATTAGTGGCTGCGGACAATGTGGATGAACTTGTTCGATTATTGCATAATGAAGCTAAGGTTATTTAAAAAAATGTTTAATCGTTTATTTGTTTAATCGTTTAACCGTTATACAAGAATTAAAAATATAAATTCATTTTAGTTTTAAAGCTAAAATCCAAAATCTAAAATAAATATGTCAGTATTGGTTTTTGCCGAATCATCGGAAGGAAAATATAAAAAATCTGCCTTAGAAGTAACTTCCTACGGAAAAAAAGTCGCAGCGCAATTGGGTACCAATTTGGTGGTGTTGACGATAAATTCAAATGACGCCGCCATGCTTTTTAATTACGGTGCCGAAAAAGTGTTGTCTGTCACAAACAACGCGTTGAGTCCTTTTAATGCTAAAAAAGTTGCAAATGTTGTGAAACAAGCAGCAGAAAAAGAAAGCGCACAAGTTGTCATCATCGATTCAAGTTCAAACGGATTGTATTTTGCGCCTATGGCTGCCGCAAATTTGAATGCGGGTTTTGCAAGCAATGTGATTGCGTTGCCAAGCGCCACTTCACCTTTTACGGTAAAAAGGAAAACATTTTCCAACAAAGCATTTAACAACACACAAATAGTAACCGATATAAAAGTTATTGCCCTTGCCAAAAACGCATTTGGTTTGGTTGAAGATAAAGTTGCGGGCACCATTGAAGAATTTTCACCTGTTTTGGTTGAAAGCAATTTGGTTTCAACATCCATTGAGCAAACTTCAGGAAAAGTTACCATTGCCGATGCCGATATTGTAGTTTCTGCAGGAAGAGGATTGAAAGGTCCGGAAAATTGGGGAATGATAGAAGAATTAGCCAGCGTTTTGGGCGCTGCAACAGCATGTTCAAAACCCGTGTCGGATTTGGGCTGGAGACCTCACAGTGAACATGTTGGACAAACCGGAAAACCCGTATCGTCAAACTTATACATCGCCATCGGAATTTCAGGCGCCATCCAACATTTGGCCGGCGTAAACTCCTCAAAAGTTAAAGTGGTCATCAATTCAGATCCCGAAGCGCCTTTCTTTAAAGCGGCAGATTATGGCATTGTTGGTGACGCTTTTGAAGTTGTTCCTAAATTAATTGAAAAGTTAAAAGAATTTAAAGCGAATAACGCATAATTTTATTAAATTGTGCCTCTAAATAAGGCTGCCTAATTATTGGGATAAATTCCTTTGATTAGACGGTCTTTTTTGTTAATTTTATGTTATGAGTTTAGTTCGACTAAATATTAAAGGAATATCTTACAGCCAAACACAAAGCGGCGCTTACGCTTTGGTTTTGAGTGAAGTGGAAGGAACAAGAACGTTACCAATTGTTATTGGGGCGTTTGAAGCGCAGTCCATTGCCATCGCTTTGGAAAAAGAAATTAAACCTCCCCGACCGCTTACACACGATTTATTTAAAACTTTCGCCGACCGATTTCACATTGCCATTAAGCAGGTAATCATCCATAAATTGGTTGACGGCGTGTTTTATTCGAGCCTGATTTGTGAACGCGACAAAATTGAAGAAATTATTGATACCCGTACTTCCGATGCCATCGCTTTGGCAACGCGATTTAATGCGCCGATTTATACCTATGAAAATATTTTGGACAAGGCGGGAATCTATTTAAAAACAAAAGATGAATCAACAGACGATGGAAAAGAAACCTTAAGCATTGAAAAATTAATAGATGAACCTGAAAGAGCAAGTTCTTATTCCAAAGATACCCTTGAAGAATTGAATGAAAAATTAAACAAAGCTGTTCAAAATGAAGATTATGAATTGGCGGCAAAAATTCGTGACGAAATAACAAAACGTACTTCATAACAACACATTTTATGATTAAAAAAATAAGCTTAGCTACCCTAATCTTCTTCAGTATTTTTTCAGCAAACGCACAAGAAACCATCCAAAACACCATTATTGAGAGCCAAGGATTTACAACAAATTCTTTGTGGCGCGGGGTTTTAGGAATGGTGTCATTGCTCCTCATCGCTTATTTATTCAGCAACAACCGCAAAGCCATTAACTGGAAAACAGTTGGTGCAGGTTTAACAGCCCAGTTACTTATTGGCGTTGGCGTTTTAAAAGTTGTTTTTGTGCAGCGAATATTCGAATTTGTTGGAGGTATTTTTACGAGTATTCTAGATTTTACTGCTGCCGGAAGCCAATTTTTATTTGGTGGCCTGATGAATATTGATTCATACGGATTTATATTTGTATTTCAAATTATGCCTACCATCATTTTCTTTTCGGCATTAACATCCTTGTTATTTTATTTGGGTGTTATCCAAATTATTGTAAAAGGAATGGCACTGGTACTGACCAAATTATTAAAAATTTCAGGAGCTGAAAGTTTATCTGTTGCAGGAAATATCTTTTTGGGCCAAACGGAAGCGCCTTTAATGATAAAAGCCTATTTGGAACGAATGAACCGTTCAGAAATATTGTTGGTGATGATTGGCGGTATGGCCACTGTTGCAGGTGGTGTTTTGGCTGCGTACATCGGATTTTTAGGCGGAAATGATCCTGTTTTACGACTGCAATTTGCAAAACATTTATTGGCAGCATCGGTAATGGCCGCGCCCGGAGCCATCGTTATTTCAAAAATGCTGTATCCGCAAACAGAAGAAATTAATACCGATGTGAAAGTTTCCCAAGAAAAAATTGGTTCAAATATTTTAGACGCCATCGCAAACGGAACAACAGAAGGATTAAAATTAGCCGCCAATGTTGCGGCCATGCTATTGGTTTTTGTGGCCTTAATTGCCTTGATAAACGGAATTTTGGGATGGGTTGGTTCCGTAACTTATTTAAACGAGTGGATTGTTGCCTATACGCCTTACCAACAATTTTCTTTGGAATCAATTTTAGGGACTGTTTTTGCGCCTTTAATGTGGCTGATTGGTGTTGCAAGGGAAGATATGATGTTGATGGGACAATTATTGGGCGTAAAATTGGCCGCAAGTGAGTTTGTGGGATACATTCAATTGGCTGAGTTGAAAAATATGGCCAATATAACCCATTTTACCTATAGTAAATCGGTGATTATGGCCACTTATATGTTGTGTGGTTTTGCCAACTTCGCCTCTATCGGCATTCAAATTGGCGGTATTGGTTCCTTGGCGCCCGGCCAAAGAAAAACATTGTCGGAGTTTGGACTAAAAGCAGTTATTGGCGGTTCAATCGCTTCATTATTATCGGCAACAATTGCAGGAATGATTATTGGGTAGCTCCTTAATTCGACTAACCTTCCGCAATAAAAGCGGGACAGGCTCCGAAGGGGAATTTTTGATTAGATGTCTTCAATGAAAAGCATATTTTAGCGTTTATGAAATAAGCTACGTTCTATTTACTTCAGCATTTGCGTTAGGGATTGCA
>JAVVEF010000059.1:0-16832 GCA_032251275.1 Lutibacter sp. | reverse complement strand
TTGTACATTTGCTTTATGAAAAAGAAACGATCAATAATTTTTTATAAAGATTACTTTGAAGAATTCTTTGTAAAGCAACGTGAGAAAGTTAAGGCGAAAATTATTTGGACCTTAACATTAATGGAAGAATTAGAAAGGATTCCAGAAATATATTTGAAACACCTTGAAAGTACAGAGGGACTTTTTGAAATTAGAATTCAGCAAGGAAGTGATATTTTTAGAATCTTTTGCTTTTTTGATGAAGGACAATTAGTAATTCTAGCAAACGGATTTCAAAAGAAAACTCAGAAAACACCTAAAAAGGAAATCAAAAAAGCACTTAAAATTAAGAAAGATTATGAAAACGAAAAATAACAACATCAAAACACTTGACCAATTTAAAGACAAACATTTCGGAAAAACTGGAACTTTAAAACGCGATGACCTAGAAACTGGTTACGAAAACTTTAAAATTGGCGCAATGATTCAAAATGCCCGACTTCAAAAAGGTTTGACACAGGAAGAACTTGCAGAAAAAGCAGGAACTACAAAATCATATATTTCTAAAATTGAAAACAATGTGAAAGAAGCAAGGTTTTCAACTTTACAAAAAATCGTAGAATTGGGTTTGGACGGACATTTGGAATTGTCGATTAAACTTTAAACAAAAAGCCCCTTGAAAAGGCGCTTTTTGTTTGATGTAATTTCACAAAATCTATTCTCCCATTTTAGTCCAGCTGTCTCTTAAAGCAACCGTTCTGTTAAATACCAAATGGAATTCGGTGGTGTCTTTATCAACACAAAAATAACCCAATCGCTGAAACTGAAATCGGTCTAAAATGTTGGCCGATTTTAAACTTGGCTCTACAAAAGCTTCTAAAACCGTTAAAGAATCCGGATTTAAAAAGTCTTTAAAATCTTTATCTTTATGGCTGTCCGGTGCTTCTTCGGTAAACAAACGGTCGTAAAGCCTCACTTCCGCTTTTACCGCGTGTTTTATGGAAACCCAGTGCAGCGTGCCTTTGACTTTGCGTTGGCTTGCTTCTGTACCGCTTCCGCTTAAACTTTCGGTATCATAGGTACAGTGAATTTCGGTAATTTCCCCGTTTTCGTCTTTTACCACCGATTCGCCCTTAATAATATACGCGTTTTTTAAACGCACTTCATTTCCTAATTTTAAGCGGAAGAACTTTTTATTTGCCTCTTCTCTAAAATCTTCTTTTTCTATATAAATTTCTCTGCTAAAAGGAACTTCCCTAAAACCGGCGCTTTCGTCTTCCTGGTTGTTTTCAGCAGTTAACCATTCTTCATTTTCTTCAGGATAATTGGTTATTACAACTTTTACAGGATCTAAAACAGCCATAACTCTTGGTGCCGTTTTGTTTAAATCGTCTTTAATGCAATATTCCAATAAAGCCACATCGGTTACATTATCACGTTTGGAAATTCCCGCGGTTTCGCTGAAAGTTCTGATCGATTCTGGCGTATAACCTCTCCTTCTCAAGCCCGAAATGGTTGGCATTCTAGGGTCATCCCAACCCGTAACTATCTTTTCTTCAACCAATTGCAGTAATTTACGTTTGCTCATCACCGTATAACTTAAATTTCTACGTGCAAATTCGCGTTGTTTTGGGCGTAATTTTGCAGGATCATAAACCTGGTCAATATACCAGTCGTACAACTCCCGGTGACTTTTAAATTCGAGCGTACAAATAGAATGCGAAATTTGTTCCAAATAATCACTTTCGCCGTGCGTCCAGTCGTACATCGGATAAATACACCAGTCATTTCCTGTTCTGTGGTGGTGTCTTTTTAAAATTCGGTACATAATTGGGTCGCGCATATGCATATTCACATGTTTCATGTCAATTTTTGCGCGCAAAACGTGAGAACCTTCTTCAAAATCGCCGTTTTTCATTTTTAAAAACAGCGCCAAATTTTCTTCAATGGATCTGTTACGGTTCGGACTATCGGTTCCCGGTTCGGTTGGCGTTCCTTTTTGCAAGGCCATTTTTTCCGATGATTGGTCGTCAACATAGGCTTTTCCGTCTTTTATAATTTGAACTGCCCAATCGTACAATTGCTGAAAATAATTGGAAGAATACAATTCTTTATCCCATTTAAAACCCAGCCACTGCACATCATATTTTATGGAATCCACGTATTCCTGTTCCTCTTTTGCCGGATTCGTGTCGTCAAAACGCAGGTTAACCGGCGCATTGTATCGCAATCCCAAACCAAAATTTAAGCAAATGGAAGCCGCGTGGCCAATATGCAAATAGCCGTTTGGCTCAGGCGGAAACCTAAATCGTAATTTATCTTTAGCCAAACCGTTTGCCAAATCATCTTCAATAATCTGCTCAATAAAATTCAGCGATTTTTTTTCTTCACTCATAATAACATCAACTTATAAGGTGCAAAATTATTGATTTTTTTCGGCAATGCAACTACAAAATCACTGCGCATATTATGTAATGGCGTAAAACCATCATTTTAAACAAAATATTTTGAGCCTGCCCGCATTTTTGGTGGGCGTTCCCTTTCAGGTCGGGCTTTCACTACTCGCATTTTTTTGTTGCGAAAAGCAACTAAAAAAGTGCTCGAACACGCCGTTCAATCCCTAACTCGCTTTGAGTTAATGAATTATGCAGCGATAAACTAAACTTTCCACTTTAAAACTTCCGTCTCCCGACTTCGGTCTCCCGTCTTCGGTCTTTCAACTTTTTCAACCTATCTTTGCTTAAAGTTTTTTAAAATGGGAATTATAAAGTTAAAAAATATCCGGGTTTACGCTTATCACGGCTGTTTGTTGGAAGAAGGTAAAATAGGTTCCGATTATCGCGTGGACGTTTCGGTAAATGCAAACTTAAATTTGTCGGCGCAAAGCGACAATCTTGCAAATACGGTAGATTATGTTCATTTAAACAAAATAGTAAAACAGGAAATGGCCATTCGTTCCAAATTGTTGGAAACGGTGGTAAAACGCATTTTGGATCGGATTTTTATGGAAATCCCAATGGTTGAAAAAGCCGATGTTGCCGTTTCAAAAATAAATCCGCCAATCGGCGGCAATGTGGCGATGGTGACCGTTGAAATGAGTAAAGTGAAATAGTTGGAAGACTGAAGAATGAAGCAAAATTTAATAATCGTAAATCGTAAATCCAAAATTGTAAATCATTTTGCGTTAGCAATTGCAGTGGCATCCTTTTTTGCAGCGGAGCGGAAAAAAAGATTTAACGGAAAGTGCGACCTGAAAGGGAACGCCCAAAAAATAATTAATAAGATAAAGTCTTAAAGTCCAAAGTCATAGCCAGCAATTGCATAAATTTAACAATTACACGACTAAACGATTAAACAATTAAAAAAAATTTGTAAATTTGCAATCCGATAATGGCGTTTTGGCCGAGTGGCTAGGCAGAGGTCTGCAAAACCTCGTACAGCGGTTCGAATCCGCTAGACGCCTCATCAAAAACCCAAGCAAATTGCTTGGGTTTTTTGTTTTCTTTAACACCATGTTAAAAATAAATTCTTGTATATTTGTGTTAAAGTTTTTTTATGAAAATTTATCCTATCGAAACAGGAAACTTTAAGTTGGACGGTGGCGCCATGTTTGGCGTAGTCCCTAAAGTAATCTGGCAACGCACAAATCCCGCAGATGAAAATAACTTAATTGATATGGCCTTGCGCTGTATGCTTATTGAGGATGGAGACCGACTTATTTTAATCGACAACGGAACCGGAAACAAACAATCAGAAAAGTTTTTCAGCTATTATTATTTTTTCGGCGATTTTACTTTGGATGCTTCTTTGGCAAAATACGGTTTTCACCGGGATGATATTACCGATGTTTTTTTAAGCCATTTGCATTTCGACCATTGCGGCGGAAGCGTTCAGTGGAATAAAGACCGCACCGGCTACGAGCCTGCATTTAAAAATGCAAAATTTTGGAGCAATAAAAACCATTGGAAATGGGCGGTTGAACCGAATCCCAGAGAAAAAGCCTCGTTTTTAACTGAAAACATCAATCCGATTCAAGAGAGCGGACAATTGAATTTCGTGAATATTCCAACAGGAGATTTTGCCAAAAATACGCCACTTGGTTTTGATATTTTATTTGTAAACGGTCATACCGAAAAACAAATGCTTCCCCACGTTCAATATCAGGAAAAAACCATTGTTTTTGTGGCAGATTTGCTGCCTACCGTTGGACACATTCCTGTGCCGTACGTGATGGGTTATGACACCCGTCCGCTATTGACTATGGATGAAAAGGAAAAATTCTTACACAAGGCTGCCGATAACAACTATTTTTTATTTCTGGAGCATGATGCAACCAATCAGCTTTGTACCGTAAAACATACCGAAAAAGGTGTGCGATTAAACCAAACCTATACATTTAACGAAGTATTTAATTAAACAATTAACAAAAGAATGAGAATATTTAAATCGATGTTTATTGCTGCACTGGCAACAATCACATTAGCAAGTTGCGGTTCTGTAAAATCTATCTCAGAAAAGCCAGTTCCAACCATGGAAACCTCCGTGGCCATTTTACAAAAAAAAGGCGCCATAGGCGAAGAACAATTTAATCATTGGGCACATACCGATTTGGCTGCAGATACCATTCCGGGAATCAGTCTGGACAAAGCCTATAAATTTTTAGAAGGCAAAAAAGGTGTAACGGTCATTGTTGGCGTTATTGACTCTGGAATTGACATTGAACACGAAGATTTAAAAGACGTGCTTTGGACAAATACCAAAGAAATTGCCGGTAATGGAATTGATGATGACAATAATGGTTATGTTGATGATATTTACGGATGGAATTTTTTAGGAGGAAATGGCGTAGCCGCTCCTGAGCAATTAGAAATTACACGCATAGTTGCCAAATTAAATCCGCGTTTTGAGGGTAAAACCATGAGTGACATAAGTGAGTCAGATAAAGTAGATTTCCTAAAATATCAGGAATATTTGGAAGCTTACAAAGCGGCTTCCTCAAGACATTTTCAAACATTGGCTCGTATGGAACAAATAGGGGAAAATTTTGCGGCTGTTAAAAAACATTTAGGGAAAGAAACTTTCACATTGGAAGATTTAAAAGGAATCAATACTTTAGAGGAAACGCTGAAAAAACAAGTAGATGATTTGATTGGCCTTTTTGGAAGAGGTTTGGATGAAGCTGCTTATTTAGAATATTACGAAACTCAAAAGAAAAACAAAAACTACGATTTAAATTTTGACGGACGCGCCATTGTTGGTGACAATCCGGAAGATTTTAGCGACAGAAATTATGGAAACGGATTTGTAATCGGTTCAAAAGACGAAGAATCTCACGGTACGCACGTTGCCGGAATTATTTTGGCATCCCGCAACAATAATAAAGGATTGCAAGGTGTTGCCCACAATGCAAAATTAATGTCTGTTCGTGCGGTGCCAGATGGTGATGAGCGCGATAAAGATGTTGCGTTGGCCATTAGATATGCCGTAGACAATGGCGCTAAAGTAATCAATATGAGTTTTGGAAAAAGTTATTCTCCAAACAAAGAATGGGTTTTAGACGCGATTAAGTACGCTGCAGAAAAAGATGTATTGTTGGTGCACGCTGCCGGAAACGACAACAAAAATATTGACGTAAAAGACAATTGGCCAAATGATTCGGATGATAAAATAAATGAAATTTCAGACAATGTAATCACCATTGGTGCATTGAGTTCTAATGTAAATGAAAATATGCCAGCATCATTTTCCAATTACGGAAAATTGAATGTTGATGTTTTTGCTCCTGGAGTTCAAATTTATTCGACTGTGCCTAAAGATGAATATGCAAGATACAGCGGAACTTCCATGGCTTCACCGGAAGTTGCGGGTATTGCAACATTAATTCGTTCATATTACCCACAATTGTCTGCAAGTCAGGTAAAACACATCATTATGAATTCAGGTGTCAAAGTTAATTCTCAAGTGCTTATTCCTGGTGGAAAAGGGGAAAAAGCATCGTTTATAAATTTATCAAAAGCAGGAAGTATTGCAAATGCTTACAACGCTTTGCTGTTGGCAGATAAAATGTTAAACTAAAAGCTAAAACTTATAATGTTCTGTTAAAAAAAACACACGGTAAGCCGTGTGTTTTTTTGTTTTATAAAGTAATGTTTATATTGCGGCAAATTAATAATAAACCCTTATGAAAATATTTTTTGCAATTCTTCTGACAATAATTTCAACAAGCGCTTTTGCACAAAACAACACCTCTTACTGGCAACAACAAGCAGATTACAAAATGGATGTGGATGTTGATGCAGAAAATTATCAATATAAAGGAACGCAGGAATTGACATATACCAACAATTCCCCCGATGTTTTAAATTTCGTTTTTTACCATTTATATTTCAATGCTTTTCAGCCAAACAGCGAAATGGATGCCAGATTACAGTCTGTTCCAGATCCTGATAAAAGAATGGTAAAAAATATTGGCACCAAAGAAAATCCGGTTTATGAAAGCAGAATTGCCAAATTGAGCCCCAATGAAATTGGCTTTTTAAAAGTGCTGTCGCTTAAACAAAATGGAAAAGAAGTAACATACAGCATAGACGGAACAATTTTAAAGGTCGATTTAAACGACCAAATTCAACCTGGAGAAAAAGTAAAATTTGAGATGACTTTTGAAGGACAGATTCCTGTGCTTATTAGGAGAGCAGGAAGAAACAGTGTTGATGGTGTAGCGCTTTCCATGGCGCAATGGTATCCAAAAATGGCGGAATATAATTTTGAAGGATGGCACGCAGATTCCTATATTGCCCGTGAATTTCACGGTGTTTGGGCAAATTTTGATGTAACGCTTCATATTGATAAAAATTATACTGTTGGCGGAACAGGTTATTTGCAAAATCCGCAGGAAGTTGGCCATGGTTATGAAGACAAATCAAAACCGTTAAACCTTCCGAAGGGCAAAAAACTGAAATGGAATTTTGTGGCGCCAAATGTACACGATTTTACTTGGGCAGCCGATCCAAATTATGTACACGATATTTTAAAAACTGCCAATGGAACTGAACTTCATTTCTTCTATAAAAATGACAAAAAATATGCAAAAGCTTGGAAAGAAGTGCAGCCTTTAACGGAAAAAGCGCTGCAGTATTTCAATGAAAATATTGGGGAATATCCTTGGAAACAGTATTCCGTAATTCAAGGCGGAGACGGCGGTATGGAATATGCCATGTGCACTTTAGTTGAGGGCGGCGAAACTTTAAATGACATAGTTGGAACGGTTTTTCACGAATTGGCGCATACCTGGTTTCAACAAATTTTAGCCACCAATGAGAGCAAACATTCCTGGATGGATGAGGGATTTACTTCCTACATATCAACTTTAGCTTCGAATTTAATTCTAGAAGGCGGCGACGGAAAACCAAACGCAAAAGGTTACAGAGGCTATTTTTATGCGGTGAAAAGTAATATTGAAGAACCTTTGACCACGCACGCCGACCGTTTTAACACCAATGCCGCTTTTAGCATTGGAAGCTATACAAAAGGAAGCCTGTTTTTATCGCAATTGAATTATATCATCGGAGAAGAAAATGTGCAAAAAACCATTAAAAAATATTTTGAAGATTTTAAATTCAAGCATCCAACGCCCAATGATATTAAACGAACTGCCGAGAAAGTTTCGGGAATTCAGTTGGACTGGTTTTTAAACGAATGGACACAAACCACGCACACCATAGATTATGCCGTTGCGAAAGTTGAAGGAAATACAGTTACTTTGGCAAGAATCGGGCAAATGCCTATGCCTGTTGATGTTGCTGTCATTTATGTTGATGACAGCACAGAGAGTTTTTATATTCCTTTAAGTATGATGAGAGGCAAAAAAAACACCAACGCAACAGTCATTAAAAATTGGTCTTGGGCAAACCCAATTTATACTTTTCCCGCTTCAAAAGAAGTGAAATCAGTGGAGATTGATCCTTCTCAATTTATGGCAGATATTGACCGGGAAAATAATGTATTTGAAAAAATGGAAGTTACAAACTAATAATTTTGGAATTTTGGTTTTCTGTAGATTGTTCTTATTCATTTTGAAATGACAGCAAATAAATCAGAATTTATGGAGTGTATTTCTTAATTTCAACAATGGTTGACGGTAGATAAAATCCGTTTTTCAATAGGTTTTGTACAACTTTATCAATCACGGTAGATTTGATATTGTTGTGGTAAGTTTTTGAGGTGCTTTTAAAAGTATCTATCCAAAACAAAATTTTAAAGTTGATGGTGCTGGTCGTTAACTCATCAATAAGCACGGTTGTTTTTTTATTTTTGGTGTTTAATACGTCATTAACCTCAGCAACAGAATCTGAAATAATTTTTAGGCTTTCAGCAAGATTGCTGTTATAATCAAGGCCAATAATAAATTCATAGCGTAAAAAGCCATCAATGGTATAATTGATAAGCGGATTTTTCAGGATTTGTCCATTTGGAATAAACACATCTTTGCCATCGGGCGTTTTTACTAGTGTTTCCCTCAAATTCAACTCTTGGACATAGCCTAAAATAGTGCCAGATTCAATAAGGTCTTTCGGTCTAAATGGGCTTTTAAAGGCAAGTATGATACCTGCCAAAAAGTTTTCTCCAATATCTTTAAAAGCAAAACCCAGCACAAAAGTAAGAATTCCGGCTCCGGCCAATATTTGTGAAGTAAAACTTTTAAAACCCAATAAGTTCAGCGCAATGATAATGATAATTGTTCTGATTAGGATACTGGTCATTTGCGCTATAAAATCGGCTGATAGGGTGTTGGTTAATCGGGGTTTGATTTTTTTTAGAATCAAATTTTTTAAACCGGCTGCAATTAAAAATCCTATGACTAAAATTACAAGTGCAATTAAAATAGTTGGAAGTTGATCCACCAAACTATGGTAAAGATCCAAAAAATAGTCTGTGAATTTATTCATTACAGTTTATTTAAGGAATATTTTATGATGTTCTCTATTTTTCACAATTCAATAATAACATAAGACCACTAATAAAGATACTAAATTATTAGTTAATAAATTAAATGGAAAATGGTTTTATGGCTTCTCTACTTAAGAAATATCCTGTTTCAATCAACAATTAATCTCGGTAAATTTTCTGGTAGTCTTGTAAGTAACTCATAATTAACTTGTTCACTGAACTCGCTGAAAGATGAAACGCTAATTTCCAAATCGCCCTGTTTGCCAATCAACACCACTTCATCGCCTTTTTCTACGGTGTTAACTTGGGTAACATCAACCGTAATCATATTCATATTTACCGTTCCGATAACACCTACACGTTGTCCGTTAATCAATACAATGCCCTGATTGCTCAAATTTCGGCTAAAACCGTGGGCGTAACCAACAGGAATGATGGCTGTTTTTAAATCGGAATTGGCAAGAAAAGAGGTGCCGTAGCCAACAAACTCACCTGTTTTAACTTTTTTAACATCCATCACCCGGCTTTTCCATGAAATCAAGCGTTTCAAAGGATTTTCAGTCGCTTTCTTTTTGGTTAAATATTCAATTAAAATTTCTTTGTTGGGGAAAAATCCATACTGAATAATTCCAAGTCTCACCATATCCATTTGAAATTTTGGATAACGCAATGCCGCTGCTGAACAGGCCGTGTGTTTTTGATCGGGTGTTAACCCTGCGGATGCCACTTTTTTCAAGACTTTTTGAAAAACCTGTTGCTGTTTTTTAATGCGATAATAATTGGCAATGCTCTCCGCACCCGCAAAATGCGTGCACAACCCTTTAAAATGCAGATGATTGGGATTATTTTTTAGGAGCCGCAACACAGCCGTAAGTTCATTCATCGCAAATCCGGTTCTGTTCATTCCTGTCTCCACTTCTATATGGATTTTTGCGGTTTTTCCAATTCTTTGAGCTGTTTCAAGTGCTTTTTGCAAGCGGTCGGGTTCAAATACGTAAAACTCAATATTATTTTCAATGGCCCATTCAAGCTGTTCATTGTTGATCAATCCCATAATCATTACGGTACTGTTTTCGGAACTTGAATTATATACGCGTAACGCTTCGTCTGCACTAAAAACCGAAAAATGATTGATGCCGCAATTTTCGGCAAGAGGAACAAACACTTCAAGTCCGTGCCCATAAGCATTGCCTTTGATCACAGAAGATATTTGTACATCTTTTCCAATATAATTTTTTAGAAACTGAAGGTTGTGCTCCAGTGCCGATTTGCTGATTTCTATATGTGAGGTATGAAGGGATTTCATGATAAAATGCGTAAACTTATTTGATGGAACAATTGAATGGCGTTGGGTAAAATTTCATCCGGAAAATCGTAATCCGGATTGTGCAGGGACGGACTTTCTTCCCCGGAACCTATGCCGAACATAGCACCTTTAAAATGTTGGGTGAAAAGACCAAAATCTTCTCCCCACTTAAAAGGAAATTTTCGCTCAAAAATATCAAATGACAAACTTGTTGCGGCTTCTTTAATATGAGAAACAGCTTCATCATCATTTTCATTTGCATAAAATACCTGTGTCCAAGAATAGGTGATGGGCATCTGATGATTTTCTGAGGCTTTATCTATACACTGCAATAAATCAGCGGTTAATTTTTCCATCGTTTCGTCATTCCAGGTGCGAATGGTAAGACGTATTTCTCCATAACCTGCAGAGATTCCATACGCAATTTCGCCCATTTCAATATGAATTGGGGTGATTAGCGTAAAATCGTTTCGATTTGTATCATTGTTGGAAAGTTTCGCCGATTCCTGTAAAATTTCAGCAATGGCAAGCGCCGGATTCAATCCGTTTTCCGGTTCCGCAGCGTGCGCGGTTTTCCCGTTTATTTTAATAATAATGCTTTTTACGGCGGGCGTAAATGAATTATTTTTAACTACAATTTGGTTTAAATGATAGCTGGGAAGGTTGTGAAAAGCAAAAATATAATCGGGTTTTAAAGCTTCAAATTTTGGGTCGGAAAATACTGCTTTCGCACCTTCACCATCTTCTTCCGCAGGTTGAAACAATAAAAATATTTTTCCGGTTTTTGGTTTTTCTACAGATAAAATTCTGGCCAGTCCCAATAAAACAGTCGTGTGTCCGTCATGTCCGCATTTATGCGAAACGCCATCGATTGTTGAAATGTGCGCAAAAGTGTTGATTTCCTGTATCGGCAAAGCGTCCAATTCGGCCCTAAACATAACAGATCTCCCTTGTATTCCACTGTCAAACTCAGCCAAAATACCAGTTCCGCCAATATTTTCTATGACTTTGGTGGGGGTACAGGTTTTTAAAAATTCCGCAACGCTTTTGGCCGTTTTGTATTCTTTTCCGGAAACTTCCGGATTTGCGTGAAGTTGCTTGCGAAAAGCAACTAATTCGTCCAATAATTCTTTATTTATTGTTGGTTTCATCTGTATTTTTTTTGTTTGTGGTACTCTTTTTTATGGTGCTTAAAACTTAGTAAGAAAAATCGAGAACTAAAAATGAAAAATCAAATAGAAATCAAAATTCTTAAAAAAGGAAGGTTTATCAGCTAAAAGCAAAGGTAACCCGATTTTCGCAGAGTTTTGAGGTTGTTCTGTTAATGATTTCCTATAATTGTATGCTGTCTTTCCTATAATTTCAACATAAATCGCTGTTAAAATATAGCTAGAAATGCGGCAGTAGAATCTCAAAATTAAAAAAGGTCATAATTCTGTGAAATTATTTACCTTAGCGAATCAGAAAATAAAGTTTAAATGGCTGTAACCGATAAACAATTTTTAAATCCGGAAAAATGGGTCAGCTTGTATGCTGATTACCTTTTTAATTATGCCATTGGTCGGATTAACGACCGGGATTTGGCCAAAGACCTGGTGCAGGACACTTTTTTTTCAGCTTTAAAAGCCCGGGATAATTTTAAAGGAGAGGCAAGCGAACGCACATGGCTCATTGCTATTTTGAAAAGAAAAATTATTGATTATTACCGCAAAATAAATTCGACAAAAGGCAAGGCCGAAGTGCGTATGAATTTTTATGCCGATGGCGAACGGGAAGGAGAATGGCTCGAAGAACGCGCACCAACCGACTGGAGCGGCGAAATTGAAAAAAAGATTGAAAATGAAGAATTGGCCAATGTTTTGGAAAAATGTATCGGAAATTTACCCGAGAAATACGCCATAGTTTTTAGAATGAAAACCGTGCATCAAATTGAAACTGAGGAAATTTGTAAAGAACTTGACATTACCTCGTCAAACTTATGGGTCATCATTCACAGAGC
This sequence comes from Lutibacter sp., assembly GCA_032251275.1. Classification (GTDB taxonomy): domain Bacteria; phylum Bacteroidota; class Bacteroidia; order Flavobacteriales; family Flavobacteriaceae; genus Lutibacter. Next base: position 4,602 of record JAVVEF010000059.1, on the reverse strand, counting down.
GCGAACTCAGCTTAGGAGGTGCATGGAAGATAATTGGTTTAAGAATTAAAATTTTGGTATATGAAATTAACCTGTGATGAAGCAACTGCAATTTGTGATAAAAATCAATATAAAGAAGCTAGTTTGTGGGAAAAAATAAAACTTGGAATTCACTTGTTTTTATGCAAAAAGTGCGGACTTTACGCCAAACAAAACAAGATAATGAGCACTTGTTTAAAAAAATTAGAGGAAATGGAATGCCATAAATCGCACCATTTAAACCAGGAAGAAATTAAATATATGGCGCAGGAATTTAAAAGCAAAATAGAATCATAAGCCATAAAAAAGAACTTTTAAGATTGCTGTTGAGAACTATTTATCCAAAAATTTACTTTTCCCGCAGTGTTTTTTATTTCTTTTTAAAATTAAAACGAGATGAATTTCTTACCCGAAATAATAGACGATTACATTGTAAAACATTCCCAAAAGGAACCTGAACTTTTACAGCAATTAAACAAAGAAACTTGGCAAAAAGTATTGAACCCAAGAATGTTAAGCGGCGGTTATCAGGGCAGAATTTTGGCGATGATCTCAAAATTGATTCAGCCAAAAACCATTTTGGAAATAGGAACTTATACAGGTTATTCCGCTTTATGTTTGGCGGAAGGAATGCAAAAATACGGAATGCTTTTTACTATTGATAAAAATGAAGAACTGGAAGATTTCGCCAAAAAATATTTTGACCAATCGGCTTATAACGCACAAATAAAACAACTGGTTGGAAATGCGCTGGATATTATTCCGACTTTAAATGAAAAGTTCGATCTGGTTTTTATTGATGCGGATAAATCAAACTACACTACTTATTTTAAGATGATTATCGGCAAAATGAATTCGGGTGGTGTAATTTTATCAGACAATGTGTTGTGGAGCGGTAAGGTTGTTATAAAAATTGAACCCAATGATAAAGACACCCAGGCCTTGCTTGAATACAATGAATTGCTAAATAATGACGATAGAATTGAAACAATTTTATTGCCAATTCGCGACGGATTGTCAATTAGCAGGGTAAAATAAGCTTGGTTTATAACAAGTTAGATTGAAAATTATTTTTCTCTCTTGACAGTTCCGTTTTGCTCCTCTTTTGGATCTTTAATTTCTTTTTCAGGAGATGGAGAAACCTCTTTTACTTCCTTTGATTCTTTTGTTGGTGTTAAGGAATCAGATGGAATATCTATAATTTCTTTTGCAGTAGTTGAGGAATCTGCAGTGATATCTGCCGAAATGTCTGTTATGGTATTTTTTGAATCTTTGGATTTGCTAAAATAGCTCACCAAATTTCCGTCGGCATCTTTCGTAGGATTTATGGAGTTCTCGATGTCATTTTTAACTTTTTTCATCGGATTAGAAAAATCATCAAAATTATCTTTTATCCTGTTTACCTCATTTCTCACTTTAGCGGCAACATCAATATCAAGGTCATTTTTTGAGGCAGTATTGTGTATTTCCCTTTTAATATCGTTGGTGGCATTTTTAATTTGACGCATTCCTTTTCCTAGTTCACGCGCAATTTCGGGCAATTTGTCTGCCCCAAAAACCATCACAACCACCAAAAGAATTACAAATATTTCGCCGCCACTGATAAATAAAAACATATTAAATATTTTTTAGGTTACAAAGATAATTAAAAAATGACGCAATGAATAAATCTTAACAAACCCAATAAAATAATTAACATTACAAAAATGCAAAAATGAAATAGATTTACTTTTTGGTAAGCATCCGTTTAATTTCATTTAATTTCATCAACGCTTCAATAGGGGTGAGTGTGTCAATATTGGTGGAGAGAATTTCTTCTTTGATGTTTTCCAGCAAAGGATCATCCAACTTAAAAAAGCTTAGTTGCATATCGTTTTCTGAAGCTGTTTTTAAGGTTTCTTTTACGGATGAATTGGTGTGGTTTTTTTCAAGTTGCTTCAGCATTTTTGTGGCTCTGTGAATAACGGATGACGGCATTCCGGCTAATTTGGCTACGTAAATGCCGAAACTGTGTTCGCTGCCTCCGGGAACCAATTTTCTTAGAAAAACAACCTTGTCTTTCAATTCTTTTACCGAAACATTGAAATTTTTTACACGTTCAAACGTATTGGTCATATCGTTTAATTCGTGGTAATGCGTGGCGAACAATGTTTTTGCTTTGGACGGATGTTCATGCAAATATTCTGCAATGGCCCAGGCAATTGAAATTCCGTCGTACGTGCTTGTTCCTCGGCCAATTTCATCCAATAACACCAAACTTCTTTCGGAAATATTGTTCAAAATGCTGGCGGTTTCGTTCATTTCAACCATAAAAGTTGATTCGCCCATAGAAATATTGTCGCTTGCGCCAACGCGGGTAAATATTTTATCGACCACCCCAATTCGGGCGTTTTGTGCCGGCACGTAACTGCCCATTTGCGCCAACAGCACAATTAAGGCAGTTTGGCGTAATATTGCCGATTTACCGCTCATATTTGGACCGGTAATCATGATTATTTGTTGCTGATTTCTATTTAAAACAACATCATTTGCAATATATTCTTCGCCGATTGGCAATTGCTTTTCAATCACCGGATGGCGGCCGTTTTTGATTTCCAAATCGGTGCTTTCATCCAAAAGCGGACGCACATAATTGTTTTGTTTGGCCACTTCGGCAAAAGAACTTAAACAATCAATCTGGCCAATCAATTGGGCGTTCAGCTGTATGGGTTGGATATAATCCATCAGCGAACTGATGAGTTCCGCAAAAAGCTCATGCTCCAATTTCCCGATTTTCTCTTCGGCGCCTAATATTTTGGTTTCGTATTCTTTTAATTCCTCGGTGATATAGCGCTCGGCGCTCACTAAAGTCTGTTTTCGAATCCAGTCTTCCGGGACTTTGTCTTTGTGCGTATTTCGCACTTCAATATAATAGCCAAAAACATTGTTGAAGGAAATTTTTAAGGAAGAAATTCCGGTACGTTCAATTTCACGCGTCTGCATATTGTCCAGATAGCCTTTTCCCAACGTTGAAATGGCGCGCAGTTCATCCAGTTCCTCAGAAACGCCGCTGGCAATGGCATTTCCTTTTGAAATGTTTACCGGTGCCTCTTCATTTAACGTTTTGGTAATTTTTTCGCGAATGGTGGTGCAGCTTTGCAGTTGCTCGCCAATTATTTTTAGTGCCTCGTTGTTGCTTTTTTCGGCAGCTTCTTTTATGGGAATGATAGCGTTCAGGGAATTTTTAAGTGCCACAACTTCACGCGGATTCACTTTTCCTACTGCCACTTTTGAAACCAACCGTTCAATATCGCTGATTTGCTTGATTTGATAGGTGGTCAACTCGAAAAAATCGTCGTTGTCTATAAAATATTTTACAATATCGTGGCGTCTTTTGATGCGATTCAAATCTTTTAAGGGTAGGGCCAGCCAGCGTTTCAGCAACCTGCCGCCCATTGGTGAAATGGTTTTGTCAATCACATCCAATAAAGTAACGGCATTTGGCGAATTGGAATGATACAACTCTAAATTTCGAATGGTAAATCGGTCCATCCAAACATAATTCTCTTCGGAAATGCGATTGATGACCCCAATATGTTCTAATTTATTGTGTTGTGTTTCGGAAAGATAATACAGCACCACGGCCGAAGCGATAATGCCTTCTTCCAATTCTTCAATCCCAAAACCTTTGAGGGTTTTTACTTTAAAATGATTGGTCAATGCTTCGTTGGCATATTCAGACTTAAAAATCCAGTCTTCTAAATAAAAGTTGTAAAAACGGTCGCCAAATAATTCGTTGAATTTGGTTTTGTGCTGTTTTTGGACCAAAACTTCGCTCGGACTAAAATTTTGCAGCAATTTATCAATGTATTCAACGTTTCCTTGTGCCGTTAAAAATTCGCCCGTGGAAACATCCAAAAAAGAAATGCCCAACAGTCGTTTCCCAAAATGCACCGCTGCCAAAAAATTATTTGTTTTTGACTGTAAAACCTCGTCGTTTAAGGAAACACCGGGCGTTATCAATTCGGTAACACCGCGTTTTACGATGGTTTTTGTCATTTTCGGATCTTCCAGTTGGTCGCAAATTGCCACGCGCATGCCAGCTTTCACCAATTTTGGAAGATACGTGTTCAAAGAGTGATGCGGAAATCCGGCCAAAGCGGTTTCAGATTCGCTGCCTGCACCACGCTTGGTTAATACGATTCCCAAAACGCGGGATGCTTTTTTGGCGTCTTCACCAAAGGTTTCGTAAAAATCGCCAACCCTAAATAACAACATCGCATCAGGATATTTGGTTTTGATGGCATTGTATTGTTTCATTAAGGGAGATACTTTCTCAATTTTTGGCGCCAATTTTTTAAGAATTTACGTTAGTTTTGCGAAGTTACATTTTAATTGAAAGATTGAAAAATTAAAAGATTGAAAACAATTAGCCAATTAAAGAATAGAGAGAAGAGAATAGAGAAAAAAGACTAATAAATTTGTTGCCTGTTTTCAGTTCATATTTTGGATTAAATTTTCAAAAAAATGATATTTACCAATATTCCATTATAAGAAGAGCAGCAGATTTGTATGTGTTATTTTTCAGTTTAATAACAAATACAG
>JAVVEF010000058.1:12979-16862 GCA_032251275.1 Lutibacter sp. | reverse complement strand
AATGTTAAAATTATAAAAATTTATGTTATTTTTGCGTAAGGTGAGTGATTAAATTAAAATAACATAATAAAAAAAGTGCGGGGAAAAAATCACCGCACTTTTTATTTTACTATAGTTCGTTTGTTTAGGTTTAAAGAATATTCAACAACAATCGAAATTATTGCACTCTTTTATAAATTTTATCGCCACTTTCATCATCCACTTTCAAATTTCCCTGCATGTCCAATTCAAGCAATTGGGGTTGTTTAAACGCTGCCCATTTTATGATGAATATATTGGGGATGGAAGTTTTGTAAATAACGGCAAACTCAAATTTTTCATCTCCGCCAACTAAGGAATAATACCCATTTTGCTTGGTTATCATACATTCTCCCCATTTATCTACAAAATATTTGCCTTCCAGCGAATTAACGACTGGTTTAACAAACGATTTTACAGTTTCCGGTTTTTCTTCTTTGGCTTCTTTGGTTTCTTTTTTCTCAATCTTATTTGATATGACCATTGGGGCTGTTTCTTTCACTTTTGGAGCTTCAGGAACTTTCTTTTCTTCAACCACAGGAATTATTTCCTTAACGGTTAAATTCGTTATTTCAACCTTGTTATCCTCTTTGATTTTTTCCTTGGTGGTTACGTTTCCATCATAGGCATAATTCAAATTTTCAATATCAGTAAAGGTCATTCTTAAGGCTTCATGGTAGGCCGTTTTGTAATCTTTTTCTTTTGATTTCCCTTCTTTGGTTAAAAAAACAACTTGGTTGTAACAATCTGCCAAGACCACATTCATTTTTGTGCTGAACATCCCTGAATCATTATTAACCTTGGCTTTTAAACCCAAACAGGAATTGCCGGCCAAATCGGCAGGAAAGTTTTCATCGGTAAACAATACGGTGAAACCCGATTTTTCAAAAAGAAATTTCGTCAAAGAATTCAATTGATACTGATCTGCAGAACGCTGGAATTCAAATTGCTTCGGCACTAAAATATATTTATAGGAATTGATGTTTTTTTGCCCAAAAAGCACAGAAAAACTGAACATCAAAAATAAGCTGATTGAAAAAGATTTGTTCATAATGGTAAATATTTTTTATTGTTTCAACAAGTTGTTCTGGTTGATTTTTGTAAAAGTACTAATTTTTATCCTTAAAAATGAAATTAAGGCCCAATTGAAAACTGGCACTTTTGGCGTTGTAAATATTGTTTAAACCCAATAAATTATCGGCTGCAAAATAAAGGTTAACAACGCCAATATTGGCCGACAAACCCAATCCAATATTGGTAAATGAAAAAGGATTGGCCGTATACGTAAGTTTTGTTTGAAAATGTTTGCTGAACCTATGCTCATAAAATAAGGTTGCCGCCATATAAGAATGCACAGCGCCAACTGTTGAAAACCATTGGAGCCCAATTTTATTCAGGTAAAATCCCTGATCAATCAAGTATCTGCATTCATCCTGTTTTTGTCCGAAAGAATAACTTGCCGAACCATTTAATTTGACTGGCCTAAAAGATATAAAGCTTTTATATAAAGTATCCGACAAAATGCTATTGTCAAAATCGGCCTTTAAATCGCTCCAATAGTTTTGGGGATTATTGCGGTCGAAATTTAATTGAACGCCTTCCACTTCATAATCGCCTTTATAAAGAAAAGACTCAACATTTTTTGAATTATTCACAAAACCCAAATCCAAAATGCTTCCGGTAATTGTCCATTGCTTTGAATAATGATGCGTAAATCCCAAATCTATCCCAAAACCAAGATTTCCACCAAAAAGCAATTTGCTTTTCACATAAGAAGCGTCAATTTCTTCGCCATTACGAAAAAAAACGCCCGAAGTTTGCATTAAAAAATTGATATTATCTAAATGTTGCCTGTAAATATTTTGGGTTCCTTCCTCTGTGTAAAACGAACCTGAATTTGATTTTGTGCTTGCATTAAAAACGCTCGAATATATTTTTGCACGTGCGCCTAAATTCCACTTTTCATTCATTTTTTTTGACAAACCCAAATGAAGTACGCCCAACATTTCAACCCTTGCAGCCAATTTATCGATTGAATAACGCCTGTTGATAATAGTATTTCCTTCATAAAATAAATCGACAATATCACGCGGAATTTTTGCCAAAAAATCTACATCTTCATAATAGCCAAAACTTAAAAAGTCATTGTTTGGCAATCGAAAACCTCCATTGAGCACTTCCAATTGCTGATTGAACGCAAAAAATTCAGCAGTTCCGTAATTATTCACTGCCGCTTTAATTTTATCATTGATGTCAATTCCGTTGTCGGCGAAAATATCGTAAGTTGAAAATCCAGTGAAACCGCCTTGTGCGCTTAATTGCGAAAACATTGGCATTCCAAAATGAAATTTATTTTCAACTTCGGCTCCAGGATTTAAAAGCAATGTTTGCGGCAAACCAGCAAAATCATACAAAACCTGTTTGTTTTGAGAGAAACCTATTGCATAGACAAGAAAAATAAAAAAACTTAATTTTCTCATATTTTGCGATAGTTAAAAAACAATTTGGCCGATGATTTTAAATTGAAGGTCGAAATATCATTTATGGAAATTGTGCTTCCATTAGTGCTTGGTGAAAGCAATATGGTAAATCCAAAATATTTTGTGTCATAAATAGACGGAATATCTTGCTTGGGAATCTCAATGATGGTGGTTAATTTAGACGAGTTTTCGGGCACATTGATGATGGGTTGCAAAACGTAAATTGGCGCGTTAAATACATCATAAAAAGTGATACTGAGCTTAAAATTCCTGCTAAAAGTATTTTCGGTTATTACCGTAAATTCCACTTTTTCCAAATAGGGCTCTGAGTCATTACTGATCGGAGCCTGAACCAAATCTGTAGTCACCGCAATTTCCCTGTTAAAATCATCCAAAAAATCAGAAGCGGTTAAGTTTAAATAAATTAAAGTTGTAATATATGTGGAGTGAATCTTGGCATCATCAAACTGATTAAAATCAACATCTTTAGTGCAACCCTGAAAAAATAAAATGATGATTGCCGCGGCTGTGAATTTTGTGATTTTCATAAATTGAGAATCTGCTATTTATGATACTTGAACGTTTACAAATAGCGTTTAATATCTATTAAGTTGGTGACTGATTTAATATTCTCCGAAACTGGCTGTGCGTTGAAATTGCAGAAAATGACATCAAATCCTGCATTTTTTGCACCCATAATATCGGCTTCCCAGTTGTCGCCAATCATAATTGACTCATTGGAAACCGCTTTTGTAATCTCCAAAGCATAGTCAAAAATAATGCGATTCGGTTTTTTTACGCCGGCATCTTCAGAGGTAATTATTTTATCGAAATACTTGGTTAAACCTGAGTTCGTAATCTTTTGGTACTGAACTTCATTAAATCCGTTTGTAATGATATGGAGTTTGTATTTTAATGATAAGTGTTCCAAAATTTCATGGGTGCCTTCAAAAAGTTGGTTATGATACGGCAAAACCTTAATATAATCAACAGACAAATGCTCTAAAAGTTGCATATCAAAATTTTCGTTGATTTTTACAAAAGTATCTTTTAGCCTGCCCAATCGCAGTTCCTCTTTCGTTACTTTTTCCTCCCTGTATAATTTCCAATAATGCTCATTAATTTCCCTGTAATAATTCAAAAACTTCTGAAGATCAGCTTTTACCTGATGTTTTTTAAAAACAGCCTCAAAAGCGATGTCAGAATTGGTTTCAAAATCCCAAAGTGTATGATCTAAATCAAAAAATATGTGCTTAATGTGTTTCATCTGTTAACATTTTATTTTTTATTGGTACAGATGCAGTCGCCATTAATCATTCTGCTTTGTATTAAAATTTGTTATGGCTCGTTTCATCCGTTAACATTTTATTTTTTATTGGTACAGA
>JAVVEF010000058.1:0-12879 GCA_032251275.1 Lutibacter sp. | reverse complement strand
GCAGTCGCCATTAATCATTCTGCTGTGTATCAAAATTTGTTATGGCTCGTTTCATCCGTTAACATTTTATTTTTTATTGGTACAGATGCAGTCGCCATTAATCATTCTGCTGTGTATCAAAATTTGTTATGGCTCGTTTCATTTATATTATTTTGTACAATGTACTTAAATTGCATTTAAAATTAAAAAATAACAAAATATATTTTTCAGATTTGGGAAGATTTTAGCAACAGACATAAATTCAAGAATCCGGCTAATTTCTTATGTAACGGTGGCTTTATATATATTTGTCCAACCATTCCAATAGGCATCTTCGCATAAAGTTTCGTTATGAAAAATCGAAATAAATGTTCCGTTAACCATTTTAACTTCATTTTTTAGGGCTAAAATTTTGGCCAAACTTTCCTCATTCGAAAGTTGCATATGTTGCTTTAAAGTAACATCTGCAAACGCGAAAGGAAATATTTTTAAGGGTGTGGAAATTTCAAAATCCAGATCATAAAAATAAAATGGCGAACAGGTACTTGCCCTGAATCCGGCTGCCTTTTCATAACCCATCGTATAATCTTCCTTCAAATCAATATCCAATAAATTTTGATACGTATCGGGTAAATTTAAACGCAAATAATGCTGACGCGAACAAGTTACCGGCCTGTTTATAATGTATTCTAACTTTAATTTTTCTTTTTTTAGCTTTTCCGGATTTTTAAATGTAAAATAGGAAGGATGCAAACCAACTTTTGCATAATCGGCCATTGATTTTATTAGGGATTTGAAATTAATGTTTGAAGATGAAATATTTTTGTCGAAGGTGGTATAATCTCCTATTAAAAAGAAAAAAATGGTGTCCACTTCATATTCCTTTTTAATTTTCAAAAAGGTTGGAAAAGTATCATACGGATCTTCCCTGAAATTTAAAATAGTCAGCAGTCGGTTCCGTAAATCAACAATTTTAAAATTCAACAAATCCTTTAAAAATCCGCCGACTGTTCGCACAACACCTTTATGTTTGTATGCGTATGCCATATCAACATTGATGGTTGACAGCAATTTGAATTCTCTTTCGGCGTAATTATAACCCGGAAATTTAATTTTCAGCAATTCTAAAAATTTAAAAGCCCAGATATCAACTACCGGTTTTTCTAAAAAACCATTTTTATAAGCCAAACTTTCAACGGCCGAATAGCGTTCGTGAACATCTTGTACATGAGGCAAATATTCTTCATACCTGCTGATCAAATAAAAACTCGCGGCAAAAATATCAAAAGGAATCATTGATGATTCTTTGATTGGAAAAAAGCACGGCACGTCATCCCATTCATAAATCTTGATTTCAATATCGTTAATGCCCTGCTCAAACAATAAATCATGGCTCCGAATAAAAAATTCAGCGCCCAAAGGAGATTTTGAGTAGGTTATTTTTGGCCCGTTATGCGCCACAAACTCATTAACTTTGGTGGTAAATGTTACTGGTATTTTTAGTATTCGGCCAAAAAAATGTTTAAAGATATAGTTGATTCTTGGCGTTATTTTATGGGTATAAACGAGTAGCATTAATTGTGTATTTGTTTATTTGTTTACTGAAACTGAATACTGTTTGCTAAAGAATATTTTCATCGGCAAAGCTAAAATACGCATTTTCGGTAATAATTATATGATCCAGTACTTTTATGTCTAACGTTTCTCCGGCAAGTTTTAATTTGCTGGTTATTGATTTATCGGCCTGACTAGGCTGTAATTTTCCTGAAGGATGGTTATGGCATAAAATAATGGCGGTTGAAAACAATTCAATTCCCTTTTTAAACACCAGCCTCACATCAACCATAGTACCTGTCAATCCGCCCTTACTTAACTGTTCCTTGTGCAAAACTTTGTTGGAATTGTTTAAATAAACGATCCAAAACTCTTCGTGGTGCAATTCGCCAATCAGCGGCTGCATGATATCAAAAATGGCTTTGCTGCCAGTAATTTGCGACAATTCCATGGCTTCTTCTAGCCTTCTTCTACGCCCAAGTTCCAAAGCAGTGATAATAGAAATGGCTTTTGCCTCACCAATTCCCTTAAATTTTTGCAAATCGGCCACAGACATTTTTCCGAGTTTGTTTAAATTATTGTCGATTGAAGCTAAAATTTTCTTAGCTAAAGCTACTGCAGTCTCATTTCTGCTACCCGAACCGATTAAAATTGCGATTAATTCAGCATCTGACAATGCAGCTTTTCCTTTCAATAAGAGTTTTTCCCGTGGCCTGTCGTCTTCGGCCCAAGTTTTTATGGACATTGAGTTATTCTTGTATTCCATTGCAAATTTTTTTATCAAATATAAGATTATATCTTTGCGTAAATATTCTGAATATGAAAATAATTATTGCTGGTGCCGGAGATGTTGGTTTCCATTTGGCAAAACTGCTTTCTTTTGAGTCACAAGATATTTATTTAGTAGATACAAATCTTGAAAAACTTGAGTATGCCAGCAACCATATTGATGTAATCACCAAAAAAGGAGATGCCACTTCCATCAAACTTTTGAAAGAAATTAACATTGACAAGGCCGATATTTTTTTGGCGGTAACAGAATCCCAAAACACAAATTTTACTTTAGCGGTGGTGGCAAAAAAATTGGGCGCAAAAAAAACGATTGCACGTGTTTCAAATCATGAATTCACTGTAAATTCTGAAATTGACTTTGCCGAATTGGGCATTGACAGTATGATTTCCCCAGGAGAATTAGCCGCCGATGAAATTAGAATGTTGTTACATCAATCGGCATTTAATGACACCATTGAATTTGAAAACGGAACGCTAAATATTTTAGGAAGCACCTTAGAGTATCATTCGCCTTTAATAAATTTAACGGTTCAGCAAGCCCGCGAACGCTTTTCGGATGTTGATTTCATCACCATTGCCATCAAGCCCGAAAACAGCAGCGAAACGATTATTCCCAGAGGAAACTCGGTTTACCGCGCTAACGATCAAATTTATTTCTCAGCTCCAAAAGAAAGTATAAAAAAACTTTATAAATTGGTAGGGAAAAAGCCATTTGGCGTAAAAGATGTTATGATTTTAGGTGCCGGTAAAATTGGCATTAAAGCAACGAGGAATTTATGCGAAAGTAAATTTAATGTCAAATTAATAGAAATTGAAAGAGAAAGAGCAAAAGAGGTGGCTGAAAAATTGCCCAATGCTTTGGTTATTTGGGGAGATGGACGTGTGGTTGAGTTGCTGGATGAAGAAAATATCTCAGAAATGGATGCTTTTGTTGCGGTAACAGGCAATTCGGAAACCAACATTATGTCTTGTTTGGTCGCAAAATCCAAAGGCGTTAAAAAAACAATTGCCTTGGTTGAAAACATGGATTATATCAACATTTCCCAAACCATAGGAATTGACACATTGATCAATAAAAAATTATTGGCGGCAAGCGCCATTTTTAAATATGTTCGTAAAGGTGAAGTATTAAAACTTGCCAACCTTCACAATGTTGATGCAGAAGTGTTGGAATTTAGGGTAAAGGAAAATTCTTTGGTGACGAAAAACTTAGTGAAGGATATAAATCTTACCCGAAAAGCCGTTTTTGGCGGTGTCATCAGAGATGGCGTTGCACATATGACTTTTGGTGATTTTCAAATTTTAGCCGGAGACAAAGCTGTCGTTTTTTGTTTGCCGGAAGCCATTCAAATGGTTGAAAAACTCTTCAACTAATCATGAAAAATCTCAACATTCAAATCATCATTAGCTTTCTGGGATTAACTTCTATGCTAAATGGTGTAGTTATGTTATTTGCCGTTCCTTTTAGCATTTATTATGATGAATTTGAAAAATGGGGAATATTTTATGCAGGAATTACAACAATTGCCATCGGTTTTTTACTATGGTTTTTCAATAGAAATGCCAAGAAAAATCTTGGAAAAAAAGAAGGGTATCTAATTGTGACTTTGGGTTGGTTGATGCTCACCGTTACAGGAACGCTGCCTTACGTTTTTACCGATACCATTCCGGTTTATGCCGATGCGTTTTTCGAGACACTTTCCGGATATTCCACCACCGGCGCTTCTATTTTAACAGATATCGAAGTGATGCCGAAAGGCATCTTATTTTGGCGCAGCGCAACACATTGGATTGGCGGTATGGGAATTATTGTTTTAACAGTAGCAATTTTACCGATGTTAGGCATTGGAGGAATGCAGCTTTTTATGGCGGAAGCACCGGGCCCATCGGCTGATAAAATGCACCCAAGAATCACAGAAACCGCAAAAAGATTGTGGATTATTTATTTTTCATTGACTATTACCGAATTTTTGCTGCTTAAAATTGCCGGAATGAACTGGTTTGATTCCATAAACCACGCAATGGCAACAATGAGCACTGGCGGATTTTCAACCAAAAACGCAAGTGTCGCCTATTGGAATGGACAACCAATTATACAATACATTATTATTTTATTTATGTTTATTGCCGGAACAAATTTTGTGTTGACTTATTTTGTTTTGAAGGGAAAGATTTACAAAATTTTTAAAAGCGAAGAATTTAAGTACTACTTTTTTGGAACTATCGGTTTAACCATTTTAATAACTATTATCATTGTAAACTTCCAAGATCCTAATCTGGTAACCAGCATTAATCATCCAAAACCTTGGGGTGAAACTGAAAGTGCTTTTAGGCATGCGGCTTTTCAGGTGACATCGGTATTGACAACCACAGGATTTGTTTCTGCAGATTTTACGATGTGGAGTTCTTTTGCTACTATGCTCATATTTTCTTTGTTTTTTATTGGAGGATCAGCAGGTTCAACGAGCGGCGGAATTAAGATAGTTCGTCAAGTGATTATGATAAAAAGCAGCTTTTACGAATTTAAAAAATTATTGCACCCAAATGCCATAATTCCGGTGCGTTATGATGGCGGTGGCGTTCCAAAAACAATTATCTATAACATTTTGTCATTTTTTATATTATATATGCTTATTTTTATTATAAGCTCGGTAATTTTAACGTTGTTTGGGCTAGACTTTATGTCGGCAATTGGCGCTGCTGCTTCATCACTTGGAAATATCGGTCCGGCTATTGGAACGTTAGGGCCAGTTGACAATTACGCGCACTTATCCATCCCGGCAAAATGGTTTTGTTCATTTTTGATGTTAATAGGAAGGCTGGAACTATTTACGGTGCTAATTTTATTTACGCCGTTCTTTTGGAAAAAAAATTAAATTAACGCTTTAAATTTATCAAAATCCAATCCGCCATAATTCCCTGAACTCATTAACAAAACAACGGTATTATCAAGATTTTGCTGAAATAAAAACTCCCTGAATGCGGTTGGATCGGTATAAACAACCAAATCCTCGCGCTCAAAGGCGTCTCTAATTTGTTGTTTGGTAATTTTTTCGAGTCTTTTAATTTCAACGGCATGCGGAGAATAAAAAACAACAGCTTTATCAGCGCTGTCTAACGTACCTTTATAGCCTTTTAAAAATTCGGCATTTAAACTGCTGTAAGTATGCAATTCCAAACAAGCCAAAAGATATTTATCTGCATACTGTTTTTTTACAGCATTTGTGGTGGCTTCAACTTTACTTGGCGAATGCGCAAAATCTTTAAAAACGATGGTCCATTCACTCTCCGCAATTTTTTCCAAACGCTTGCTGGCTCCTTTAAAACTTGAAATGGCTTCATAAAAATCGGCTTCATCAACGCCCATATGCTGACAAATCCACTTTGCCCCTGCTAAATTCTGTAAATTATGCTTTCCGAAAATTTCTAAAGGCATTTCGCCCAAAGTAGTTTCAATAAATGTGGTGCCATTCTCTATTCGATAATTTAGTGTGTGATATGGATATTTTTTGATGGGATTTGAGGCCTGTTCCACCACCCTTTTTACTTCCTCATCTTCATCATTGTAAACCATAATGCCGCCATTTGTCATTGAATTCACAAAAACTGAAAACTGCTCAACATAATTTTCATAAGTAGGAAAAACATTGATATGGTCCCAGGCAATTCCGCTTAAAAGGGCGATATTGGGTTTGTATAAATGGAATTTCGGACGCAAATCTATCGGGCTCGACAAATATTCATCGCCTTCCAGCACTATAAATTCATTTTCCGAAGTTAAATGTACCATGGTGTCAAAACCTTCCAACTGCGCGCCAACCATATAATCAACCGCAATTTCGTGATAGTTGAGCACGTGTAAAATCATAGAGGTGATGGTGGTTTTACCGTGAGACCCCCCAATGACAACGCGTGTTTTATCTTTAGATTGCTCATACAAAAATTCAGGATAAGAATATATTTTCAATCCCAGCCTTTTAGCTTCCAACAACTCCGGATTGTCGGCTTTTGCGTGCATTCCAAGAATTACGGCATCTAAATTCGGTGTTATTTTATATTCAAACCAGCCCTCTTCCTCAGGCAACAAACCTTTAATTTTTAATCTAGTTTTTGACGGTTCAAAAATAGCATCATCGCTGCCCGTAATTGTATCTCCTTTTTGATGTAATGCCAATGCCAAATTGTGCATGGCACTTCCGCCAATTGCTATAAAATGATAGTTCATGAAACTGAATTTTTATGGATTCAAATGTAAGGAAAGTATTAAAAAAACAATCCATGATTCTTTTAAAAAAATTTAATAACTTTGTTTATAACTTATGATTTAGCTGGTAGTTTTATCTAAAAAATTTCTGTTATTTGATGTGGTATCATTACCCTTTAAAATTATTGCTAAATTTTTAAAATTAACCAACCTTTATATTAAATGGAAAAAGAACTACTTCTCTTACCGAAAAAACTTATTGTTTTTATCATTTTTATTTCCTCGCTAACTTACAACTCAACTTTTGCCCAATGCGCAAACCCTACAAACCCTATCCCTACTGGAGATGCTTCTCAGGAATTCTGCAAAACGGATGACAGAACTGTTGAAAGTTTGGTGGCCTCTGGAGGAACCATTGTATGGTATGATTCCTCTTCTGGAGGTGAATTATTTAGCCTTGAAGATCTTCTGGTTAACGGCACTACTTATTACGCTGATGATATTTCTGGCGGAAGTTGCAGCATCAGCAGATTGGCTGTAACTGTTACAATTTATGGTGATTTCCCTACAAACGTTGATGTTCTTGTTGGAAAATGCGCTATTGACAATCCAACAATTGACGATTTAAGCGCAACTGGACAAAATTTAGCATGGTATAATTCCCAAACAGGTGGGGATCTACTTCCACCGTCAACACCTCTTGTAAACGGACAAACCTATTGGGTACAGCAAACTGAAAATGGCTGTACCAGTAATCGTTTACCCACAACAGTTACTTTGATTGATCCTCCTACGCCAACTACCAATCCAGTTCAGTCTTTCTGTTATCCTCCAATTGCAACAGTTGGTAATTTACAATCTTCAGGCACCTCTGTTCTTTGGTATGAATCGGAAACTTCATTAACCCCTCTAAAAACTACCGCGGCATTGATTGATGGAGAAGACTATTGGGTAGCTGCCGTGTCTTTCCCTTGCGTAAGTTCCAGTAGATCAAAAACAACGGTGATTTTAGATGCAGCTCCAAATGCCGGAATTAGCGATTTACTGGTAGTTTGTGAAATTGATTTAGTTACCACAAACTTATATGATAAATTGGGAGGTTCTCCAGATACCACAGGAACCTGGACAGGTCCAAGTGTTTTAACTGGTGGTTATTTAGGAACTTTTGTGCCAGGAACAAATGTTGAAGGAACCTATACATATACTGTTGCAAGCATTTTGGGCATTTGTCCTCCTGATTCGGCAACTGTTGCCGTGACCATAACTGTGGTTCCTCCGCCAACAACAGCAAATAGTTCCCAGGTTTTTTGCGAAATTGCAAATGCCACCGTCGCCAATTTAAGTGCGAATGAAAACAACATTGTTTGGTATGATACCGAAACTTCAACAACAGCTTTGGCACCATCGGTGACACTTATCGACGGTGAAGATTATTGGGGAGCGCTTCCCGACGTTTCTTCTGGTTGTTTAAGCTCCATCAGGTTAAAAATAACAGTGACTATTGCCGTAACGCCACCACCGACAACTTTAGAAACCAACCAAATTTTTTGCGAAATTGACAATGCGACTGTTTCAGATTTAAGCGCCAACGGAAATGGAATACTTTGGTATGACACTGAAACTTCCTTAACGCCTTTAAACACATCAAATCCTTTAATAAACGGAGAAGATTACTGGGCTACACAAACTGATGCAAGCACTGGTTGTGAAAGCGTAACACGATTAATGGTGAATGTTTCGGTCATCGTTACGCCTTTGCCAACAACAACCCAAACCACTCAAACCTTTTGTGAAATTGAGAACGCAACTGTTGCCGATTTAAGCGCAAGCGGAACAGGAATACTGTGGTATGATACCGAAACTTCCATAACGCCTTTAAATACTGCTGATCCGTTAATAAATGGCGCAACTTATTGGGCAACACAAACAGAAGCTGCCTCAAGCTGTGAAAGTGCTTCAAGATTGGCGGTTACAGTTATTATAAATACAACTCCTCCTCCAACTACGACTCAGGCCAATCAATCTTTTTGTGAAATTGAAAACCCTACGGTCGCTGATTTAAGCGCTTCTGGAACTGGAATTCTTTGGTATGCATCTGAAACTTCAATTACACCTTTAGCCACAACAGATCCGTTAATTGACGGCACAGCTTATTGGGCTTCCCAAACTGAACCAATTTCTGGATGTGAAAGTGCAAGCAGATTGGTTGTTAACGTTTCAATTATTTCGCCGCCACCGCCAACAACAACTGTAACAAACCAAGTTTTCTGTGAAATAAACAATCCGACCGTCGCTGATTTAAACGCAGCTGGTACCGGAATACTTTGGTATGCCACAGAAACTTCAACAACAGCGTTAAACACAACAGATCCATTAGTGGACAGCACATCTTATTGGGCTTCCCAAACCGAAGTTTCAGGTTGTGAAAGCGCCAACAGATTGGTTGTGAATGTTACTGTTATTACGCCAGCTCCGCCAATTACAATTAATCAAAATAAGACTTTTTGCGAAATTGAAAACGCCACCGTCGCTAATTTAAACGATCCCGACGAAGTATTGCTTTGGTACGCCACGGAAACTTCCACAACGCCTTTAAATACAACAGATTTATTGGTTGATGGCGAAGATTACTGGGCGACACAAACCATTTCAGGCACTGGTTGCGAAATTGCCAACAGATTAAAAGTAACGGTAAGCATTACCATAACGCCACCGCCGACAACATTACAAAACAACCAAACTTTTTGTGAAATTGATAATGCAAAAATTGGCGATTTAATTGTAACTGGAAACGGAATTCTTTGGTATGCCACGGAAACTTCCGCAACAGCTTTAAATTTAGCAGATTTATTGGCAAATGGCACTTATTGGGCTACGCAAACTGATCCAATTTCTGGCTGCGAAAGTGCTTCACGATTGGCGGTGACAGTTGTTATAAATACAACGCCTCCACCAACAACGGCATTAGCAAATCAATCATTTTGCATAAAAGATTATTTGCCAAACGCGCCAATAATTTCCGATTTAAGCGCAAGCGGAACCAACCTGCTTTGGTATGCAACTGAAACATCTGTAACACCCCTAAATTCAGCCGACTTATTAAGCAACGGGTCTTATTGGGCAACGCAAACCGATGCAAGCACTGGTTGTGAAAGCGCGTTAAGATTGGTAGTTAACGTGAGTGTCATCAATCCGGAAACCCCAACAACTACCGCAGTCAATCAGACCTTTTGTGCAACAGATAAGCCAACTATAGCAAGTTTACAAGTTAATGGTACCTCAATTATTTGGTATACTGACCAAACTGCCTTAACGCCATTAAACAGCACCGATTTAGTTGTAAACGGAACATCTTATTGGGCTGCGGCTTCTGATGCTTCAACAGGATGCGAAAGTGTTGCCCGTTTAATGGTAACAGTTTCAATTACAGATGTTGCACCGGCAACAATTGACAATGTTTCACAAACTTTTTGTGAGTCAGATTTTCCTACAATCGCAAATTTGGCGGTAACAGGAAACGGTGTTATTTGGTATGCTTCAGAAACAGAAACTACACCTTTGGCCAATACAAGCCTCTTAATTGATGGAATGTCTTATTGGGCTGTTCAAACAAACACAACAACAGGATGCGAAAGTTCTGTGAGAGTAGTTGTCAATGTTTCACTTACATCCATTGCAACACCAACATTAATTTCACTTGGAAACGAATTTTGTAAAATTGACAATCCTACCATTGCCGATTTAAACTTAAATGTTTCTGCAAACAATGGCGGCACAATTACTTGGTATGATGCTTTTCCAAATGGAAATCTTTTAAACACATCTGTAGCACTAACTGAAGGAGAAACTTATTATGCCATAGAAACGGATGTTAATGGATGTAAAAGTATTAATCCGCTAAAAGTGACTGTCACTTTGGAAGCTTGCGACGAATATGATGTTGTAATTTATGACGGATTTTCACCTTCCGGAAACGGCGTGAATGATACATTTAAAATAACCAATCTTCGTGAACTTTATCCAAATTTTAAAGTGGAGTTTTTTAATCGTTGGGGAAATTTAATTTATACTGCCAGTGCAGCAAAAGATGATTGGAACGGAAGATTAAATGGTGACGGCGAATTATCGGCAGCCGGGGTTTATTACTTTGTGATTTATTTCAATAAAAACGACAGAAAACCTATTCAGCGAAGATTATATTTAAGCAGATAATCAATAGTTTAAACAAATACATTTTATACTTAGAAAATGAAAAATATACTAATAACATTTATTGCACTAATGACAACCATAGTGGTGTGGTCTCAACAAGATGCACAATACACACAATACATGTACAACATGAGTGTCGTAAATCCCGCATATACAACAGGAAATGTTGGGGTTGTAAATTTAGGTGCATTGCACAGAACACAATGGGTTGGCGCAAATGGCGCACCTAAATCATCCAATATTTTTGTACATACACCAATTAATGATAAAGTTGAAATCGGATTTTCCCTGGTGAACGATAACATTGGTGATGTGGTAAAAGAAAATGACCTTTATGCCGATTTTGCCTATAAATTAGATTTCGAAGAAAATGGCAAATTGTCTTTCGGTTTAAAAGCCGGAGTCACTTTTTTTGATGTCAATTTTAACGGATTTGCTTTAGAATCGGGCGATGTGTTCACAGATCCTGATTTTGCAGAAAATATCAATAGATCATTTTTTAACTTTGGAGCCGGAGTTTATTTCAATACCGACAATTATTATATAGGGTTATCTGTTCCTGCCATTTTAAATACAGAACATCTCGACAGAAATAACGGCAAATACCAAGGCACTGAACAAGCACACACTTATCTTACCGGTGGCTATGTGTTTCAACTCAGTGATTTATTCAAACTTAAACCGGCATTTATGGCAAAAGCTGTAAAAGGTGCGCCAATTTCACTTGATTTAACCGCCAATATTTTATTCGACAATAAAATTGAATTTGGCATTGGCTACAGATTGGAAGATGCATTTAGCGGCATGGTGAATTTTAAAGCCACACCAGAATTGCGAATTGGCTATGCTTATGATCATACTATTTCCAATCTTGGTCCATTCAGTTCTGGGTCACATGAAATATTTATATTATATGATTTAGGAATTTTTGGTCTTAATAAAGGCTATGATAAATCACCTAGATTCTTTTAACAAAAACGACGTCAAAATGAAAAAAATACTACTTATAGTTTTAATTCTTCCTCTTTCAATACAACTCTCTATAGCGCAAAATTTAAAACGCGCGAATCATTTATTTGAAAAAAGAGCGTATTTAAATGCTGCGGAATTATTTTTAAATGAAGAGCCTAAAACACAGGAAGTTTTAGAAAAACTTGGCGACTGCTATTATTTTAACACTAAAATGAAGGAGGCGGAACTCTATTATAAAATGCTGCTGCAAAAGTATGAGGCCGATGTTGAGCCAACTTATTTGTTTCGATATTCACAAGCGCTAAAAGGCGTTAAAAATTATACTGAAGCCGATAAATGGCACCAAAAATATTTGGAGAAAAAACAAATGGCTCCTGCTGAAAAGCAAGAAACATTGCCGTTTTTTTCAGCACTGAACAGTGAAATCAGAAAACCATATATTGTTAATACAGTTTCCATAAATACAAAATATTCCGATTTTGGAGCATCCTACTTTGGCGACAAAGTGGTTTTTACTTCTGCAAGAAATAAAGGAAAATTATACATTTGGAACAATCAGCCTTACCTTGATTTATTTAAGGGTGACATTGCTGACAACCAACATTTAAAAAACGTTGTCCCTTTTTCCGGAAATATAAACACTAAAATGCACGAATCAAATGCCATCTTTACAAAAGATGGAAAAACCATTTATTTCACAAGAAATAATTACATTTCAGGTAAAAAAAATCGTGATGCTAACAAAGTGACACATTTAAAGATATACAAGGCGCAATTAATTAATGAAAAATGGACCAATATTACTGAACTTCCATTTAACAGCGACAATTATTCAGTTGAACATCCTGCACTCAGCTCTGATGAAAAACAGTTGTATTTTGCGTCCGATATGCCCGGAACAATTGGATCCTTCGATTTATTTGTTGCAGATATCAATGCTGATGGCTCTTATGGAAGCCCTAAAAATTTAGGTCCGAAAATAAATACGGAACATAGAGAACAATTTCCTTTTGTAAGCAGTGCCAATATTTTATATTTTGCTTCTGACGGACATTTTGGAATGGGTGGTTTGGATGTCTACAAAAGCGAAATTTCTGATGAAAAGTTTTTTGCCCCCGTAAATTTAAGCAATGTCATCAACAGCAATTTAGATGATTTTGCTTTTG